>CAZTTW010000823.1:0-2788 GCA_964616265.1 uncultured Myxococcales bacterium
GACCGATACTGGCGGAAGTGCAGCCGGCGGTTCTAGCGCAGGTGGCAGCAGCGGTTCCGGCGGCTCGGCGACGGGCGGGATCATTGGCACCGGCGGCTCGGCGACGGGCGGCTCTGCTGCGGGCGGCTCCATCGGTACAGGTGGCTCAGGCGGCGTCGACGGCGGCTCCATCGACGTCGGCGGCAGCGATGCGCTCGACGCCCCCGTGGGCAACGATGTCGCCATCGACAGTGCGTCGGTCGACACCGGAACGGTATCGCTCGATGTTGGTGCCATCGACGTCGGCCAGGACGCTCCAGCGATCGATATGGCTGTCGCTCTCGATACCGGGATCGATACGACGGCGGTGGATATGTCCGGTATCGACAGCGGCAACCTAATTCCGTGCGATACGGTTCATATGATCAGCCTGGGCGATACCAACGGTATTCCCTCGAACGGCTTTGGCACCACAGGCAGCTACTGTTTTGCTACCTGCGATGACATCCAAGGCTGGGGGGCGAGCAACATGTCCGGTCGCAGTCTGCTTGTGATCAATGGGAAGCCGGTTGACTTGTCGACTGGCGTTGGCTCTATGCCTCTGCCGACCCCCAAGTTCATGGACACCTACACGGTGTTTCAGGTCAACGCCGGAAGCTATGATTACGCGCGAATCTATTGGTGGGGAACGGCCCACGTTTGCGCAGCTCCCGCTGGCGGCTTCGGTCTGAACTAAGTCAGTCGTTACGCCAGAACCTCGAAATCAAGCGGCCAGCTCCACCCTGGGTGGGCTGGCCGTTTTCGTAGGTGCTCTATGGGCGAACGCTGATTGCAGTAGCGTAAGGATGGGTGCTGTTGACGCCGTCCCCGATTTGGCCAACGTCGTTGTTGCCCCTTCACGAAACAATCCCCGTTGAGGACAGTTCGCACGCGTGGAAACTCCCGCGCGCTTCAGATGCTACGCTAAAGCGGGCGCACGTCGATGACGTGTCCCCAGCGGGCGAAGTCGGAAACGTTGTCCGTGAGCAAGGTCCGGATACCGTGGGCCATCATGGTCGCCACGATGTTGGCGTCGTGAATCTGCTTGCCCCGCGTATCGCCTACAGCCAGCAAGGCAGGCATGCAGTTGCTGGGCGACATCCGGGCCGTCCTCAGCCACGCGGCACTGTGATTCGATGGTGCGTGCGCGGTCCAAGATGTCCGGCATGGGGGCGTTCCCGGCAAAGAAGGTTTGCGGACGGGATATCACGGCCAGGAACTCACGGACAACTTGGCGGCTTGTCCACAGTGTTCCGATGGCTACACGTCCGAGCGCCTCGATCGCTTGGGCGTGATGCGGAGCTGTTGGGACCGCGGCATTCACCCAAACATTCGTATCAGCGAAGATCCCGTCAGCGGTCTGTGTCGGCATACAGATCCTCGCGCCTTAGGCTTAGGCCGCCGGCCGGCCATTGCGCGCCAGGCAGCGCCAGTGTGGCCCAAGATGTGGCCGAGGGCTCGGGCGTGACCGCTTCATCCAGCACCACCACGACGCGATGGGAACCGCTCGGCACATCCGAGGGGACATCCACCACGAGTTGGTGTGCCGCGTTTACGATTCCTGTCGTCTGCAGCGCCTTCACAGGAATTCTCCAGTCCCAAAGTGTAACCCGAACAGCGGCCGAGGCGAATCAAGGATAGCCTCACGCGCGGGTGGATTTCCAGCGGCGGGTGCCGCGGGCGTCGTAGGCGGCCAGGATGCCGAGCGCGGCGTCAGGCGCGACGCCGGGTATCCTGCGCGTCCACGACAGTGAACACCCGAAGCAGGTTTTCTAGCTTGTCGGCAACCGATGCCACGACACGGTTTACCTTGTCCGCAGACTCCAGCCCGTGCAGCCGGATGAGAATCACTCCCGCGTGCGGCAAATTGCGGGCGAAGACCAATTCGCCAAAGTCCTTGTCGGCTGTGACCAACACCGCATCTCGCTCTCGGGCCAGCGCCAGTACCGCTTCATCCTCGATACCGGGCGCCAGTTCGGCGACATACGTGACCTCATGTCCCGCGGTACGTAGCCCTCGCACGATGGGGCCATCGACACTTTCATCGGCTACGAAACGCACGGCTTAGGCCGCGAAGTGCTCGCGCAGGGTGGAGGCCGCGAAGGCCAGCGCGGCGTGAATGTCCTCGGCGGTCAGGCGCGGGTGCGCGGCCAGTATTTGCGCCTCGGTTTCCCCAGCCGCGAGCTTGTCCAAGAGCAATTCGACGGTAATGCGAGTGCCTTTGACGATGGGCTTACCCATCATCACGTCAGGCCGGGACTCGATGCGCTCCGCTGAAATCACAGAAATAGTCTACGCCGACACCGGGGCTCGTCCAAGGCGAGTTCGAGGCGCACCTTGTCGCGAGGCTATGCCGCCGTGCGGGTCGATTTCCAGCGCCGTTCGCCGCGGGCGTCGTAGGCGGCCAGGATGCCGAGGGCGGCGAGACTGTCGAGCACTTCTTCGACGTCGGCTCTGTTCGCGCCTTTGAAGGCGGCGGCGACTTCGGCCTTGGACCACTCGGCCGCGCCTTTGGTGACGAGGTCGCGCACGGCCGCGATCTGTTCGGCCAGCTTCCTCGGCCAGGCGGTCGCGGTGGCGGTCACGGGCGCAGCGGCTGAGTTGTCGGCCTCGTCGGCGGTGGCGAGCTTCTCTTGGGTCGCGGCCTTAGCGCCGGTTGGGTTCTGGAATTCGGGCCGCAGCCAGCGAATGAGCCCGCGCCTCTCTTCGGCCGCGCGCTCGGCATTCAGCGCCACCAGGCGTTCCAGGATCTGTTCGTCGGTCAGATCGT
>CAZTTW010000824.1:0-2785 GCA_964616265.1 uncultured Myxococcales bacterium
CTCGGCCACTTCTCTTCTATCGCGTGGGATCGGAAAGGGGAATGGGCGCTTTACCGGGCCATCGGCGCGACCAAGTCGGCGCTCGTTCGCTTAGTCGTCGGCGAAGCAACGCTGCTCGCGCTGGCGGGAGCGGCCGCGGGCGTTCCCCTGGGATACGGTCTTTACCGACTGGCATTCCAACGCTTGGCCGCGCAGAACGCATTTCCCTTCGTAGCCCCGAGCGCATCCCTTATTGCCTTCGTCGCGTTCGGTGCCTTGCTGCTGTACGCCCTCATTGGTTTTCTTTCCGCGGCCGGTCCGGCGCTGCGCGTAGCCCAGTTGGAGCCCGCATTGACCATGGCCCAAGGAGACATCGATTGAGCTCCGACGTACTTATCCAAGCCGAGAATGTCAGCCGAGCCTACGGTAGCGAGAAGATCCTTGATGAGGTGTCGCTGTCAGTTCGCGCAGGCGAAATCACTACGATTGTGGGCCCTTCGGGCAGCGGCAAGACGACATTGCTCGCCATCTTGTCGCTGCTTCTCGAACCGACCTCGGGTCGCGTCCTCGTCGACGGGCGCGACGCGGGCACGCTTTCGGACAGCAAGCGGTCGCGTCTGCGCAATCACTTTTATGGCTTCGCCTTCCAGACCGCGCAGCTTGTGGGCTCGTTGTCGGTTCTCGATAACGTACTTTTGCCTGCCATCCTGGGTGGTTCAGCTCGCGAAAAGCGCGGCGAGGCGCTGGCCCTCCTGGACCGTTTGGGGCTTTCCCAGCGGGCGAAGTTCCTGCCGCATCAGTTGAGCCTGGGACAACGTCGCCGTGCTGCCTTGGCGCGGGCGTTGATTCTTAAGCCACGGGTCGTGTTGGCGGACGAGCCGACCAACGACCTCGACGCGCGACGCGCGGACCAGATCGCCGACTTCTTGCTCGCGCTGCCCAAGGATGGGTACGCGGTGGTGCTGGTCACGCATGACCGTGTCCTTGCCGCGCGGGCGGGAAATCGTCACGAAATCGAGCGCGGAAAATTAAGACCAGTTCTGTCCGAAACATCAGGGATTGTTCCCGGCGGACCGCATGCGAGTCTGCGAATAGTCAATGACGAGGCACAATGAACCAAGTACACAAAGCGAAAGACATTGTCAGTGGGGGAGAATGGAATTACACGACCTCCGCACCCGTGGTCGGACTCGACATCGGGTCGCGTGGGTCCAAGGGTGTCCTTCTCCTCGGCGACCAGGTGGCCACCGTCCTGAATCCGACGGGCCTTTACATGCAGGAGACCGCCGATGAGCTGCTCTCCCAGCTGGTTCGCCAGGTGAGGATCGACCGAAGCGACGTTGCCTTCATCGTGGGCACAGGGTACGGGCGTATTTCGCTGAAGTACGACGACATTCCCTACAAGGTCGTGACTGAAATTAGCTGCCACGCCATGGGTGCCCATGCGGTCGTGCCGGACACGAAGACAATTATCGACATCGGTGGTCAGGATTCGAAGGCCATCCGGGTCGATCCCGCCACGGGCAAGGTCGTCGAGTTCGTGATGAACGACAAGTGCGCTGCGGGAACTGGGCGGTTCCTCGAAAAGGCCGCAACCATTCTGGGCGTCGATCTTCGCGATTTGGGCGGTGTGGCGTTGCGATCCAAGAACCCGGCACAGGTCAGCAGCCAGTGTGCCGTCTTCGCCGAGTCCGAGGTCATCTCACTGCGTGCTCGCGGCGCCCGGGAAAACCTTGAAGAGATCAGCGCCGACATCGCTGCTGGCGTGCACGTCGCGACTGCGCGCCGGGTGCGCAACCTGCTTGGGCGCGTAGGCATCGAGCCGCCCATTGTGTTCACAGGCGGGGTATCGAACAACGTGGGCATGTGGAAGGTGCTGGAGGAAGAGATCGGCGCCAAGTTCACGCCCGCGAAGCTGGACCTGATTTTTGCAGGCGCTCTGGGCGCAGCGGTGCACGCGTGGAAATTCCACGCCGCCGCCACTGGTGCCGAATCGCCGAAGAAGCGGAAGCCGAAGGCTGGGGCCGCCGCCGCCCCGGAGGCCGGCGCAGCTGTAGCCGAATAGAGCCACCCGAGGAACTACCCGACGAACGGAGACGACCATGACGTTGAACCTAGAACAATACGCAAAGCTGATCGATGACGAACAGAAGGCCTTTCAAGCCGACAAGGCCGTCAAGAAGGTCGGCTATATCTGCAACTACATTCCGGTGGAATTGCTCAGCGCTGCTGGCGTTCGGCATGCACGATTGGTGAAGGCTGGCAGCACGCGCACGGTCTCGGCCGGCGAGCTTTACACCCAAAGCGTGTTCTGCGACTTCACCAAAAGCTGCATCGGCTTCTTTCAGGAAAGCGGCTCGCTCTACAAGTCGTTCGACAAGGTCTACAACTTCCACAGTTGCTCGACCATGAAGCGCGCCTCGGAGGTAATCGAGCAATTCGTCCCCACGAAGCTCCTCAACCTGCCGAAGCTGCGACCCAGTCAGGACGCCCGGGATTTCTTTCGCCTCGAGATCATCAACTTCAAGAACGACCTGGAGGAGCTGACCGGCAAGCCTATTGCCGAAGAAGAGATCCAGCGGCAGATCACCATCTACAACCGCGCGCGACGCTTGCTCAAGCAGATCTCGGATCTGCGCAAGGACGAACGGCCCGTCCTAACCGGGGCACAATTCCTCGACATCACGCTCGGCTACTACTACTTGCCGGGCGACAAGCTCGTTCCGGCGCTCGAAAAGGTACTCGCGCATCTGCAGGCGAAGCCGCGCGGAAAAGCTCGGCCGCTGCGACTGATGGTGTCGGGCAG
>CAZTTW010000825.1:0-2784 GCA_964616265.1 uncultured Myxococcales bacterium
CGCCCGAGCTGGCCAAGGCGTGGCCGGGGGTCGACGCCTTTCTGGGCAGCGGTGACGCGGACAAGATTCTGGCCACGGTAAAGAAGGCCGGGCCCACGCGCGCGCCCAAACACGCCTTCCCCGATCCTGATTTCACCCTTACGGCGGCATCGCCGCGCGTGTTGTCACTGGCCTATTCGGAGTACGTGAAGATCTCGGAAGGCTGCTCGAATACCTGTGCGTTTTGCAGCATTCCTTCCATGCGGGGAAAACAGAAGTCGCGCACCATCGCTGATGTCGTCGCCGAGGTGAGCAATCTGCGCGCCGCGGGCGTGATCGAGGTGAACCTCATCGGTCAGGACTTGTGCGCCTTCGGCAAAGACCGGGGCGAGGGCGAGTCGTTGGCCGGCCTTCTGCGAGCGCTCGACGCTATTTCTATCGGCGAGCAGCCCTACTGGATTCGTTGCCTCTACGCGTACCCACGCGGACTGACCCAAGAGGTACAGTCGATCTTGGCGGGCGCCGAGCATATCGTTCCGTACCTGGATATGCCGCTTCAGCACGCCTCGGACGCGGTTCTTCGGCGCATGAGACGCGGCAAGGGCGGCCCGGCCACGCGCGAGCTGGTGGAACGTTTGCGTAGCAATCACACACGACTTACTTTGCGCACCACTTTTCTCGTCGGTTTTCCCGGCGAGACCAAGGACGACTTTGCCGAGCTGGTCCAGTTCGTCAAGGACATGCAGTTCGAGCGCATGGGTGTGTTCTCGTACAGCCCCGAGGAAGTCACGCCGTCGGCGCACATGCCCGATCAGGTTCCCCACGAGCTCGCGGAAGAGCGGCGCGCGACGCTACTCGAAGTGCAGAAAAAGATCTCGCGCAAGCAGCACGCCGCCTTTCGCGGCAAGAGCTTGGACGTCCTCGTCGAAGGCGTTTCGGAAGAGAGCGAGCTGCTGCTGCAGGGACGGCACGCTTGCCAAGCGCCGGAAGTGGACGGCGTCACGTACATCAACGACGGCAGCGCCAAGGCCGGCGACGTGGTCCGCGTGAAGATCACCCAAAGCGGCGACTACGATCTCGTCGGCGGCATCGTCGGCTAGGTGCACAAGTCCTAGGGTTCGCTCGGTCCCTTCGCGGCAAAGCTGGGATGCGGGTAGAGCGGAGGCTTGCGGTGGCGCGTCTTCTCTTGCCGGACCTCGAGATTGGCGAAAATTAGTGACGGACTGACAATCGTCGATGGCAAGCCCATGCCGGCAAAGCCGTCGATGAAGTTGAGGACGAAGGGCTCGTTGCCCGCGGCCACGATGTCTTTCAGTGCTTTCGGCAAGAGTCCCTCGACGGTGAAGCCGCGCACGGGCTCCTCTTTGCCGTCCCGGAGTCGAAACGCTACCAGCGGTTGAACGGAGGTCCCGCGTCCCGTGTACAGGGACGCGATCTGGTCGGTGAAATCGGCTACGTCGAAAGCGCCACCCGTGGATAGGTCGTTGATCAGCCGCACGATGTAGGCGTCGCAGTGTCTGGCTTTGCTCTCTTTGGCCAAGCGATCGAGCAGGGCCTTGCGTGTAAGGCCCGCCTTTGCCGCGACGAAGAGGTTCCCGATATGACCGGCCACGCCGCCACCGCGAAATGCGCGACCGTGGCCGTTGGAATGTGCAAACTGCTTGCTTGGCGTGCGCGACATGAGCAGCGCCTTGAGAACGCCGGATTCGACCAGCGACACTCGCTGGGCAGGCACGCCTTCGTCGTCCGCGGCGTAGCTGCCGAGCAAGATCTGTTTCCCCGGACCGAGCTTCTGTTTCGGATCGTCGTAGACGGATAGCAAGGGCGCCGTTACGTGCTGCCCGAGCTCCTCCGCCATGTTCGTTGATGAGGCCGCGAAGGGGGTGGCAGCAACCTTGGGCTGAGGCGTTCCCGAAAGACGGTCGGCGAGTAAGCGTTTGATGATCTGGCCCGCGGCTGGACCTTCGAACAGCACGACGGCGTCGCCGCTCGTCGCCACCGCGGCGCTGGCCTGATGCTCAAGCTCTTCGGCCAACGCATGCACGGCTTTTCCCATGGCTTGGGAGCTTGGCAAGCTTGCGACGGAAGCGGCCGTGAAGGCAACGCTATCGCGCATCTGCATGCCGTCGCCCGCCTGGGTACTCGCGGAAATATCGACACGGACAAAGCCGTCGCGCTCGTCCGCCCAGGTGCCGTCGGTTGCAAGATAGCGCTGGCGTCCGACCACATGCATGGCGCTGGCGTGGGACGAAGAAATCGCCGGGTAGCTTTGGAACAAGGCGGACAGCTGCGCCGTCAGTTGGCGTAGCGGTGCGGCCGACGGGGCGGCAAAGGTGGGTAGCAAGACCGTGGAGGACGGCGCTTGGCTGGAAAAGTCGGGGATCTTGTCTTCGTCGCCTGCCGCCTGACTGCCGGCCGCCGCTTTCTTCTTGCCCAGCGTCTGCGCCGCCCGCTTGTAAGCCTCGTCGGCCTGAAACCAGAGCGCTCTCCGAATGGGGCGGTAGTCGTCGTCGAGAGAAAGCGCGCTCAGCTCTCCGCCCGCGAAGGCGTGATACCCCGCGTTCGCGAAGTTGCTGTTGTCGAAGCTCGGGTCGCCGACTCGAAGGTCGGTGCGCACGGTGCGGGTACGTCCGTCGAAGTTGCTGGTCAGCGCTCCGAGCGTTGCGCTGACTTGGACGTAGTCGCCGTCGCTGACGGTGAAGGCGGCAAAATACGGGTTGGGCTGACCGTCGACGTGGATGTCTGAGAGCGTGCGGGAAAGCTCGTCCTGCATGGCTTGACGAACGGCCTCTTCGCCAGAAAGCG
>CAZTTW010000826.1:0-2777 GCA_964616265.1 uncultured Myxococcales bacterium
TGGAGCGCTACACGCTCGACGAGACGGCTGGCGATTTTTCGCTCGCCAACTTCTCCATCGACCACGACAAGCAGCTGCTCATCCCGTATGTTCAAGCGGTTCAGGCGGTCAAGCCCACCATTCGCTTCTGGGCCAGTCCCTGGACGCCGCCTACCTGGATGAAGGACGAGCCGTTCTCGGTGGGCAAAGTGCCGTCGCACTTCGACGGCGGCAGCATGAAAAACGATGACGCCACCATGGCCGCCTACGCTCAGTACCTGATCAAGTTCGTCGCGGCCTACGCGGAGCAGGGCATTGCCGTCGAGGCGATTTCCCCGCAAAACGAGCCGAGCTACACCGGAACCTATCCAACCTGCGGGTGGTCGCAGGGAACCTACAAGAAATTCGTCGGTCAGTTCCTGGGCCCGGCCGTTGCTAGCGCCGGCATGACCACGAAGATCATGCTCGGCAGCTTCAACGGTGCCAGCGCGGATTACGGCATCGTGGGCAGCGTGATGGGCGATGCGACGGCGCGCGGCTACATCGATGTGCTCGGATTTCAGTGGGGCATGCAGAGCATGGTCGCGAACGCCAAGG
This sequence comes from uncultured Myxococcales bacterium, assembly GCA_964616265.1. GTDB lineage: Bacteria > Myxococcota_A > Polyangia > Fen-1088 > Fen-1088 > Fen-1118. Next base: position 577 of record CAZTTW010000826.1, read on the forward strand.
CGTACCACCTTCCCATCTGGCAGACGGAACACAAATGCGGCAACTATCCCTGGGTTGTCCCACCGTTCAACGCGGCGATGGCACCCAACGATCAGGCGTATGCCGTCGAGAGCTGGGGACTCATTCGCGACTGGATTCGCGCGGGCGCCACTGCGTACAGCGCGTGGAACATGGTGCTTGACACGGTGGGCGTCGGCATCGATACCTCGCGGGTTTGGCCCCAGGACGCGTTGTTGACCGTCGACACGACGGCGAAGACGCTGAACATCACGCCGACGTACTGGGTGTTCCGACATTTCTCGCAATTCGTGGCCACGGGAGCGAAAGTGGTGGCGACGAGCGGCGGAGATAGCGTGGCGTTCAAGAATCCGGACGGCAGCATCGTAACGGTGCTGTACAACTCCGGCGCTGCAAAAACCGTCACGGTGGCTGCGGCCGGCAAGAAATTGCAGTTTGCCGTGCCCGCGGACGGCTGGGCGACAGTGGTCGCGCGCTAGCCCTTCCTTTTGCGAAATACCAACAGCAGCGGATCGATTTCCGGCGGCAGGATCAGGCGAGAGAGATCTGCATCGACGGTCATGTCGAAGTCCGTCTGCGCCTCGTAGGCAGCCCAGTCGCCGGCCGCGAAGCGATGGCGGGTGGTGATGACCATGTAGCTTTCGACGAAGTCGCTCGCCAGCACGACGGCTTCGAAGGTGTTCTTGGGCGGCGGGTAGCTGCAGAGCACGACGCGCGGCCGGTAGCGCGCAAGGGCCCTCTCGGCGTCGAGTTTTTCCACGTCGTCGGGATAGTCGATCGAACGAGACCAGCTGTGATCGTCGGTGGCGCTGATGGTCACGCCGGCAACACGCAAGGAGCGCGAAAGACAGCCGTCTCCGGCGGCGATTTCAAGGGCAGGCCGGTCGGCAATGAGGCGCGCCAGAGCCGCCAGCAACTCTTTCGAATAGAAGGCATAGATACCCTTTGGGTTGACGAGCGGCATGAGCAGCCGCTTTTGCGTGACGAGTGGCCACAGCCAGCGGAAGGCGCGCATCGAGACGGGCTTGCGCTGGAGGCCGCGGGCAAAGAAGAGCTTCTGCACGAGAAGGCCGTTCCACAGCGTGAATCGGTGCTGGCCGCGCCCGCCGAGAGCCGCCGCTTGTACAGCTCGCTGAGCCGCGAGATAGGCCATCCGACTGCGCACGAGATACGGCATGGCGGTGGCCAGCACTTCGGGATTCTTGCGGCTCTTGCCGACCCGTTGACGGTAAGGAGCAGCTGCTTCCTGCGCCGCTTGCACGAATGCCCCGATCGCCTCGGGGCGCTTGGTGGCAGTTGCTTCGACGAGCGCGGCCCCGACGGTTGTCCACTCGTTGGGGAAAGCTTCGATGAGATTGTCTAGAGTCGCTGATTCGGCGAGACCGAGCTGGCGTTCGATGCGCTTGTATCTAGCCATGGACAGCGAACACGGTAGCACCCAGTCAGAAACGCGACGCGTCTTTTAAGCGGTGCGTTTCAGCTGGCGACGGAATGCGGCTGTGGATAACATGCGGCTGCTTCTTTTGGTTCATCCGTTGAGGCTGCGCATGGTCGAGGACCAACAATCATACGCGGAGAAGGGACGCTCGGGGGAAGTCGCCCAAGTCAGGGAAATCCTGCCCGTAGGGACCAAGGTGGGGCGCTACGAAGTCATACGACTGATTGGCGAAGGCGGCATGGGAACGGTGTACGAGGCCCTGGATGCACGCCTCAAGCGCAAGGTTGCGCTCAAGATTCTGTCGAGCGCGCTCAAGAGCAAGCGCAAGGCAGCGAAGCGCTTCACCATCGAAGCGCAGGCCGCCGCTCGCCTGGAGCATCCCAATGTCGTCGGCATCTTTGATTTCGACGTCGACTGTGCCATCCCGTACATGGCCATGGAGCTCCTGCAGGGCGATACACTGGCGGCAGCCATCGATCACGGGCCGCTGGCGGTTCAGCCGATGGCGGACGTCATGCTTGGAGTCTGTGCGGGTGTTTATGCCGCGCACCAGGCCGGTATCGTCCACCGCGACCTCAAGCCCAGCAACATCTTCCTGTGCGGCGACTGGCAGGGCAATCGGACCGCGCGCGTGCTCGACTTCGGCATTTCGAAGGTAGGGGGAGTTTCCAGCAGTGGTCTCACCCAGACGGGCGATATCGTAGGAACATCACAGTACCTATCACCGGAGCAGGCCGCTGGTTTA
>CAZTTW010000827.1:0-2777 GCA_964616265.1 uncultured Myxococcales bacterium
GCAAGCTTGAGGTTGTAGTCATGAATGACGTAAGTCACGAAGGCGTCGAGAACCTTCGAGCTAGTACCGCCAGCTTGAGGGGATGCCTGCTGCCAGCGGACGAGTGGCTGCAGCTTGCCCACGCCGATATAGTCCGCCGTGAGAAAGCTTGCCAGGACGTAGAAGGACTGCTTTGCCGGCGCGCCCTTGTCGAAATGGTAGTACGTAGCTTCAAGCGAAGGCGTACCTACGCCCGGAATGTTCTTTTCGGCGAGCAGATCGCCCATCACGTTGTTGAGATTGGTAGCAGCGGCGTTCGTTCCCGAGCCGTTCTTTTGGTATTGATAGCCGCCGCCTACTGCGACGATGTCTTTAGCGCCATAGTACGTGCTGCTCCCCCAAAGACCCGGTTCCGTGCCCAATATCGCGATGTTGATGCGGCCACTGTACAGCGGACTGATTGCGGAATTGTCGAGGTTGAAAGCTCCAGCAAAATATTTGGCCTTCCCACCTAGGAACTGGCCCCAGACCACCAGGCCATCGTCGCGGCCGTTAGCGCCCGTCTTGGGGCCTATAAATTGAGAACCGAAGACGCCCGGATAATTCCAGGGGCTGATGAAGAATGGACCGCTGAAGTTCGAACGGTCGGACGGGACAAGCAGTCGCCCGCCCCAGACGTGGAATTCGTCTGCGGCGTCGAACTTGAGGATGAGATCCATGATGGATGCCGCGCCGCTCGAGCTTGCCGGCATGGCGCTGCCGTTGAAGTTCGCTTGCCATCCGAAATACTTGTCGATTGTGCCGCTGAAGCGTGCCTCGAGGTAAATCGTGTTGAGGCCGAAGTCGTTGAACTTGCTCTTGTCGCCCGAACCCTGCACTTGGCCTTCCACGCGAAGACCAAAGGCCGTGCTGATCGCAGGCGGCGCCTTGGGTAGCGGCTCCGCTGGCGGAGTAGCGGGCTGAGCGATCTCGACCGGTGTCGACGCCGGGGGCGGAACGGGCATGACCGCTCCAGGCTCAGGCGGCGTACTTGTGACCGGCGCGGTTTCTGCCGCCGATGCCGGCGCTGTCGCCTCCTCGGCATTTGCCGCTGCAATCGTTGAAACCAGAAAGCCACCTAGTGTCACAATCCTCAATCGGCTCCGATGGACGCATGCTCGCATGTTTTCTCCGTCGATGTAGTTGATGTCGCGAATTGTCTGCAAATTGAATCTACACAAAACGTGTAAACAAACGATGTCGCGTGCTGAAATGGTACGTAACATTGTGAATGGAAAAAGGAGGGCGCAAGTCCGACTTAAGGGCGAGTCCCCGAGCTTGCCAAAGACGCTCGATAGGCGCGCCAGCTGCCGAAGGAGGTGATGTCGCGGGCGGCAGCAAGAGCGTAGCTCTCGCAGAGAAAACCGGACACGGACGCTCCGCTTGCAAGCTCGATGGTGCCGATGCAGAGCGGAGCCGGAATCTTCGCGACAAACGTGCCAAACGCGGCGGGCGAAAGCTTCCAGACTTCGACGTCGATGGCAGCGCCGTCGTGCGAAGGCGCACGGACGAGACCGGGCTTGGCAGGGGAGGTGTTGGCAAGCGCGAAAAGTCTGTAGTGGGGTGCCGTTCGTGTGGCGCTGACCAGGGTGGCGCCAAGCTCGACGAGCTGATGGTTGAGAGGCTCGCCGGTCAGATGGGCGCCCACGACCGCGAGACAAACGCTTGCCGGATCCTCTTCCGCAAACGAATCGTGCTGGTCTCGTTGCCATGGCCGAGACGACGCCCCCAGCGTTTTGCAGGTGGCGGCGTGGTAGCGAGAGCCCAAGGTCGCGAGTCGAGCGTCGCTGCCGGCCGAGCCGATGAGCGTAATACCGAAGGGCAGCCGGTCGGCGCGAAAGCCCGAGGGGACCGCGAGGGCACACAAATCGAGCAGATTGACGAAGTTCGTGTACGTGCCGAGGTTGCTATTGAGGCGAATGGGATCGGCGCTGACTTGCTCGAGCGTGTAGATCGTCGGCGTCGTCGGCACCACGAGTGCTGCAATCTGCTCGAACACAGCTTTGGTCTGCCGAGCGAGAAGGGCGAGGCGAGCTTCGGCGCGAAAGACGTCTGCAGCGGTAAAGCGATTGGCTTCGAGAAGAATGGCGCGAACGACGGGATCGAGAGCCTCCGGGGCCGACGCGAGGAGGCCGCCTGCTGCCTCCAAGCGTTGGGAAAGCCACGGACCGTTGTACAAGAGCTGTGCGGCTTCGCGGAACGGCGACAGGGAAATTTCGACGACTTCTCCACCGAGAGACTGGAGAACGGAGATCGCAGCGTCGAAGCCAGCTTGCGCGAGCGCATCGCCGAAAAATTCGAGGTCGGTCGCGGCGGGCACGCCAAAGCGAAACGAGCGCGGCGTTGGAGCGTTTGGGTGGAATTCAGTCGCCGAGCGGGCATAGGGATCGGTAGCGTCGAAGGCACGAGCTATCTGGAATACCTTCCATGCATCGGCACAGGTGAGGGCGAAAATCGACACACAATCGAGGGAGCGACATGCCGGAACGACGCCGGCCGCGCTGAGAAACCCGCGCGTCGGTTTCAGGCCAACGATGTTGTTGAAAGCCGCCGGCACGCGACCGGAGCCAGCCGTGTCGGTGCCGAGGGCGAAGGCCACCATTCCGGTAGCAACGGCAACCGCAGAGCCAGAGCTCGATCCGCCCGGAAGGTAGCGTGCATCGAAGGGATTGCGAGGGATCCCGTAGGGCGAGCGTTCGCCGACCAAGCCGGTCGCGAATTGGTCGAGGTTGGTCTTGCCGAGAACGATGGCGCCGGCA
>CAZTTW010000828.1:0-2777 GCA_964616265.1 uncultured Myxococcales bacterium
TCTGGCGGCGTTGTTCTGGAGAATGATGTCGCCACCTACGATCCGTCGACCGATCAGCTCGTGAATGGTAGCTGGGTCGGCGGCCATCCCGGAACCTTTACCGCCCGCCACGTGATCAATGCTGGGAGCGCGCCAGGCTCAGCCGACGCCGGCTTGGATTGAGCGACGGAGGTCCCTAATGCCGAGAGCGACGATAGGAACGAAACAGGATCCTTGGCTACTCAGAACGCCGCCGGGCACGTCGGAATACACGATGTACCTGGATGACAATGAAGATCCACCCGTCGTCGTGTGCCAGGTGGGAAAGACCACCCTCAAATACCTTGCCCGGGGCATCGAGGATCTCCAAGCGATGCTCAAGAAGGCTGGCGACTGGGTACCGCTGGGCAGTGCCGACGAAGGAAAGCCCGCCCAACCGGGCACTGTAGAAGCATGGGCCCGCTCTCCCCAGAACCCTGTCAAAGGTTGGTACGGCGTGAAAAAGGGACTGAGGGGTAGATTCGGGAGGTACATGCCGCCCTTGCTGGAAGCGATGGGGCTTGCCGAGGTAGAGCACAATCCACGCGGCAATCGAATGATGGCCAAATAGGTGATTCTGCAAGTCCTGCTGGGCCTGCTCGACAGAGGTGTCCTTCAGCGCGCTCCAGGCCTCCCATCTCGCGCGGATGACAAAGTCGTTGACGTCGGGGGATCGCCGTGGACATCGCCCTCCGTGGCCTGTCTGTACAGCGAAAGAAGCTTCAGCAGCGCGGCGTTGTCGGGACGATCAGTCGGGTCTTTGCTGTCAGCGATTGCTCGGGTAGATTGGCTGGCAGGAGGTGCGCCGCGGCGTAGTAGACAGATCAGGCGATATCAGACTCTTGGGATGCGATTTGGTGAAGGCAAAACGGCGTTTGAAGCGCCTAGGCTCAGACGCGCTCTGAGGTAAGGCCGGCTCGGCAACTCTTGCCGAGCGGTAGCAACTGCCTAGCCAATCTCGCTAACAGAACACCAAGGGACACGCGAAACCGCTCGCAAGCTCGTCAGCGATCTTAGGCTTATGATTTGCAAGTCCTCCAGGGGGCATGGCGCCATCTCCGCAGGATCCGCAGTTGGTTCAATTACGTGTCACCCGTGCTCCACTGCCACAGATCCAGCCCGAAATCGCTACGCTTGCGATGCAGCGATTTCAATGCACCGGTGGCGATTGTTCCGATACGTGTTGCCGGGACTTTGGCATCGCCTTCGATAGGCAAAGCATGCGGCGTATGTTGACCGCGACCGCGGACGATCTCGCCGATCGAGAACGCATCGGGCGCCTCGCGCTGCTAGGGCGCGAAGAATCCATGGTGGTCCTGAACGAACAGGGCGCGTGCCCCATGCTTGAGGCGTCCGGGCAATGCGAACTGCACCGCAGGTACGGCGACGCCGCGCTTGCGACGGCGTGCGCGGTGTTTCCCCGCACCTCTCTGCAAGTGGGCGATAGGCTAGAGGTCAGCGGCACCCTGGCTTGCCCCGAGCTGGCCAAGCTGACGCTGCTTTCAGAAGATGGCGTAAGTCAACGAGAATGCCCTACGGCCCTCTTGCCCGTGCACTACGTAGGCAAAAGTATCGGCGTCGTCAACGAAAGCAGCGACGCCTATGTCGCCCATTTTGAGCCCGTGCGCGCGGTCCTGTCGAAGCTGTTCGCTCTGCGGGACTACCCGCTATCGTCGCGCCTGATCTTTGCCGCCCAGTTCGCGGCTCAGATCGAAGACTTCTTCTTCCAGAACACCCCCGCGTTTCGAGGAAAACAACAACGCTTCACGCACCAACGCCTGCTGGCCGAAATTGGGTTGGCCCAGGACGCAAGTGCACTGAACAGCCTGCACGACGACATGCGTGGATTTACGGGCAACAATGAAGCCGTGCTGGGCACCGTGTTGTCGCTCTTGCGCGAACGCCTACGCCTTGCCCATCCAGCGAAATTCGCCGCGGCGGTAGCGGGTCTGGTGTCGGCAAAAGACACCGATCCGAAAGAGCTGACCCGTCTCTTGGCGGGTCAGGATACGACCTTGGCCGCAAGCTTCCCCGGCCTCGTGGATCGAATTCTCAGTCGATACGAACAGCACTATCTACTGCGCAATCCCTACACCGAGGTCCCCAATCTGTTGGTGTACCTTGGGCGAATTGCTCTGGCGCTGGCTACGATCAAGACCATGGTACTGGCCTCGCCCTCGGTGAAAGACCTGCTGCTTGAGCCTGCCAATCCCAAGGACGACGCCCATGCCCTGGGGCAGGTGGTGGTGGATATGGTGCAGATTTTCACCAAGACGGTGTCCCACCATGCAAGCTTCTTGGACGTCTTCCACCAAGCCTTTGAATCGGGCAAGGGAACGCCCTTCGGCCGCTTGGTGCTGTTCGCACGCTATCTAGCGTGAAGGGGTCGTTTGGTAGTCCTGGTGTTGCGCTACTCTAGAACGTCCCATGACCGAACCATCACCAACCGTACTGTCCCGGAAAAAACGGGCACGCCTGCTCGCGGCTGTTGTTCGGGAGACACGACTTCGGTCGAGGAAAACACCGAAGAAGCCGCAAGCCGCCATTCTGAGAAGGCTCGAGCTTGAGGCGGTGGCCCTTGCCATTCAGGGGAAGCAGGTTGGACAGGCGAGCGTCATGCCACGACGTCGATCAAACTCTTGGCGGTCTTTTCTTTGTTCGATGTTGTCCCGCCGGTTTCCTGTTTGGCCGCTGCGCGCGCCATGCTTTGCTGTTCCTGCTGTTGCTGGATCTGCTGGATTTGTGCCTCGATGAGCTGC
>CAZTTW010000829.1:0-2774 GCA_964616265.1 uncultured Myxococcales bacterium
GATGAGTCTGGACAAGCAGATCTCGATTCCCATCGAGAAGTACCGGACTGATTCGAGCAGAGTCACCAACCTTGCACCTTCATGTGGATGGGCCGCCCTCGAAGCGTCTCCTCGGCTGTTGCCGCGAGGAACCCGGCCCTTCCAATTGAGATGAGCACTCAGTAGGAGCGATTCGAGCCGTTCGGCCGCGCGCTTGTTGACGTCGTTTTCGAAGACCGGACCGTAGGGGGAATCGTGGTAATCGAGTTGGTCCGGCGAGACTACGAGCAACGCTAGGCCGGCGATCAGGCTTGTTCCCTCAAATTACTTTGCAAGGAAGGAGTGTTTGTTCCCGCGGTCCGCAGGACCGATCAGATGGCTACGGAGGCGAGTGACGAAGTCGGCCGTTTCTCCGATGTAGATGGCTTCTCCGCGGCAGGAATCCATCGGTTGCGCCCAGAACAGATATGCACCACCGAAAATCCATTTCTGGGGATCTACCTTGAGAGCCTCGGAGAAGGCGTCGAGGACCTTGCGCCGATCGGTCCAAGCGAAGGTATGGGAAAGAACTACGCTACACGTGCCAAAGGTCGATTCCGTTCCGAGAAGACAACGCCCTGCCTTTGTCACGATGCCTCCCTTCGGCGAACTCTTTCGGTTCTGGCGTCGGCTCGCACGAACCTTCGACTATCCGTAAAGGCCCACTTGAGGCCCACGCGAAGCGGTGAACGACGGGACCGCGCCACCTTCGTAGAGAGCGAATCGCCAGTGATTCTCGCTTGGTACCGGAGGAGGGACTCGAACCCTCAAGACCGTAAGGACGGCGGATTTTGAATCCGCTGCGTTTGCCATTCCGCCACTCCGGCATATTCAGTTGTTGCTGCGCGAGGGGGCAATTTACCCGGCGGAGCCACGAAGTCAATCGGCTGCTTGCTCCCGGATGTCGATCACGTAATCAAGGGCACGCACGGGGCACCCACCCGACCGGTGAGGTCGAGCAGTCGATAGACGAGGTGATCGAATGCCATCTGCAGGTCGTTGTCGGTGGTCACGGGCACGAACAGCCGACCGCCGGCGGTGGTGCCGTGTCCGCCCGATGCGCCGTCGGCGCCGATGAGCTGGCGCATGAGCACGCCCGCTCGCCTCTGGCTGGGCTCCGTGCGCATAGAGACGAACATTTGCTTGCCGTAGCGGCCGCAGCAAAGTACGAACTGCGCGCCTTCGTAGTCGAGCAGAAGGTCGGCAACTTCGGCAACCAGGTCGGGGTAGGCGATGACGCCCAAGTTGACGGTGATGACGTCACCCCATACTTTCGCCATGCGCAGGGCGCGGTCCAAGGCCTCGTAATACTGCCGCGGCAGCTTGGGCTGCTGAATGCGGAACATCAGGTGGTGGTCCACCATCGGAATCAGGAACAGATACGCGTCTCGCTCGGCGGGCGTGGCTTCTCGGCCGAGGTCGCGTGTTTCCGAGCGAATGGCATAGAAGAGGGCAGTGGCGAGGCTCGCGTCGAGCGGAATATTCTTCTCGCGCAGGTACTGCAGAACGATGGTCGACGTGGCGCCGAGGTGCGGACGGATGTCGCACCACGGAGCGCGTGCACTTTCGTCTCGCGCGGGATGGTGGTCGATGACGATGTCCACCGTGCGATCGCGCGGCAGCGAATTGTTGCCGGTGCCCGGCTGGCTGTCGACGATGGCGATGGTGTCGAAGTGCTCCGTGTTGAGCACTTCCGCCGGAATGAGCGGCACCTTGAGCTTTTCCACCATGGCGCGATTTTCGGCGCGGCCGACGATTCCGCCGAGCGCCAGCGTGGCGATGAGGTCGGTGGTATTTTCGACGAGCTGTTTGAGTCCCATCGCCGCCGCCATCGCGTCCGGGTCGGGATTGTCGTGCATGTAAATAAGCAGATTGCGGCGGCTCTTTAGCGCCTCCAACTTCTGCTCGAGGTCGAAATTGTCGGCGCCCGCATCCCAGGTGGCCGCGGTGTGTGGCTCGGGCGTGAACAGCCCGCTGTTCGAGGAGGGAAATTCTTCCACGGAAGGATCTTTCTCGTTGGCAGCCACAGCTACTCCAAAGGCCGAATCGTCAGGTTGTCGAAGCTGACGTCGGCCTCCCAGTCGTTGACGGCGAAGAACTCGTGGCCGCTGCCGGCAAGCGGCTGCGGATCGTCCCACGCGAGGTAGGGCGCGCCGTCGATCTTCCAATCGATGCGCCCGCCGCGACGAGTGACGGTGAAATGGTAGCTGCGGCCGGGAACGACGAGCGGCTCGGCGCCTTGCCGATCGCGCGCGGCTTTGACCGCCTCGTCGTGCTCGCCCAAGCGGCTGATGATGCTCTTGCTGTTGTTCCAACCGCCCATCACGATCATGTAGCTGGTCGGATCGTAACGGCCCTTGTCCGGGTCGAAGGATTCGCCATCGCCGAAGAGCTCGACCTTCAGATCTCCCGCAGGGCTCCGCGAGACGGCGTCGAAATCGATTTGCACGTTGCGCGGCAACTTGCGCCGCAGCCACACGGGATGGTTGTAGGCGCGGACGACGGTCAACTTGCCGTCTTTGATCGTGGCGCCGTGGCTGGTGTCGAGCCATTCAGGGCCCAAGTCGACGCGCTCGAAGGTGTCGCTGTAGGGTGCGTCGATGACCGGAACTCGTGGCTTGCAGGCCGAGCTCCAGGACAGCGACGCGGCAGCAGTGACGATGACGGCAACGGTGGTACGCACAGTGACTACACGCAAAGGCTATCGACGAATGCCTGTGGCTGCAAGGCCAGTCACGGATTTGTTCACGAAAAGC
>CAZTTW010000830.1:0-2771 GCA_964616265.1 uncultured Myxococcales bacterium
TATAACGGTGGGGAGACCTTCACTTTTACGGGCGATGACGACCTTTGGGTCTTCATCAACGGAAAGCTCGCGATTGACCTCGGCGGCATGCACACGTCGAAGAGCAAGACTGTGAATTTGGACACGTCCTCGGCGACGCTCGGTATTACCAAGGGACAGTCCTATTCGTTGGCGCTCTTCAATGCCGAGCGCCACACCACGGCTTCCCACTGCAAAATCCAAACAACGATGCACTTCACCGACTGTGGAACGGTCTCCATCGGCATTATTCCGTAAGCTCTGATTTGCACCGAGCCGGCGCAGGCGTAGTCTGCGGGGGCGCATGCTTCGCCTCGTGTCTCTCGTGCTCGTCACCGGAATTCTCGCTTCGGGCTGCGGCAGCTCGGGTCGGGCCGTGGATGGTGCTCCGGGGACGGCGGCGACCGGCGCCTTTCGTGTGCTGCTCTTCAGCCGCACCGTGGGCTACAGGCACGACTCCATCCCCAATGCGATCGCTGCGCTCATGCAACTGCAGCCGGACGGCGACTACCAGGCGGAGGCCACCGAGGATCCTACGGTGTTCACGCTAGAAAATCTGGGCCGCTTCCAGGTCGTCGTGTTTCTGCTGACCACGGGTGACGTCCTCAACGAGGCTCAGCAGGCGGCCTTCGAGGCATGGGTCGGCGCAGGAGGAAGCTACTTCGGCGTGCACTCGGCATCGGATACCGAGTACGACTGGTCTTTTTATCAGCAGCTCGTCGGCGCGGCCTTCGCTCAGCACCCCGACGTTCAACAGGCAACCGTGGCGATCGAAGCTCCGGGGCATCCCGCCGTCGCAGGTCTTCCTTCGCCGTGGCGCAGGCGCGACGAGTGGTACGACTTTCGCAGCAATCCACGCGGCACAGTGACCGTCCTCGCCACCGTCGACGAATCGAGCTACACCGGCGGAACCATGGGCTCCGACCATCCCATCGTTTGGGCGCACGAAACGGCGAGCGGCGGTCGCGCGTTCTACACGGGCATGGGCCACACCCAAGAAAGCTACGCCGAGCCGGCGTTCCGACGGCACCTGCTCTCGGCGCTGAGTTGGCTCGGACACTTGGAGCAGCCCCTCGACGCCGGCAACGGCGCTTACGACGGCGCGGTCCAGGCGAGCCCGTCGCCTTAGACTTACTTTTGCGTTGTGGTTCGTGTGCACTGGACGTCCGCCGGACGTCCGGCGGCGACAATCCCCAATGGATTTACCACCTGTTGCCGAATCGAGAGAGGCGAATCTTCGGCGAATCTTCACTGTTCTGTCGAACCAATGCCTGGTATGGCCTTTGCTCTAGGTGCGCTCGTCGAGAAGACTCGTTGTCCGGAACAGGCGAAGCCCACAACTCACAGAGGATCTGATGATGAAGCCAACGGTTCGTATGATTTCTTGCTCCAGGTCTTCGTTCGCGGCCGCGGGCATCGTTCTGCTCGCGGGAATCGGCGGGTGCGGGAGCAGCTCGGATCATGGAGCAGATGCCGCCGGTCAGCTCGAGGCGGGCGGCCCTGCCGACGCACCTCTTACGAGCGAGGTGGGCCGCTTTCCGGCCGCCGTCACCGTCAACACTTGCGAAGACTATGCGAATGTGCCGGTCGGCTCCTACGTCGTACAGTCGGACTACTGGAACAAGTCCGTCTGTCCCGGAACCCAGTGTATGGAAATCAATAAGACGACCGCTGCCTTTACATTGACCCAAGGCCCGCCCGCCTGCGGGGACAACGTGGCGAGCTACCCCAACGTGCTCTACGGTTGCTCTTTCGGGAACTGCAGTCCCGCAAGCGTGCTTCCCATGCAAGTCAGCGCGCTCTCGACAGTGACCAGCAGTTGGGATTTCAGCGTCGGTGGTACCACCCGCGATCAATACGACGTGGCTTACGACATCTGGTTCTGCCCTGACGCAAGCTGCGGGAGCAGCGGATTTCCCAAAGGCGCCGAGATGATGATCTGGCTCGATTACAAGAACACCCACGGTTGGCAGTACGACCTCGGCTCGGTGAACCTGGCCGGGCACACCTGGGAGGTGTGGCAGGCCACCATGGGCACCGGAGCCAACAGTTGGACCTACCTCGCCTATATGATTCAGTCGCCGACGGTGACCACCGTGAATGACCTCGACCTGAACGCCTTCTTTCGAGATGCAGCAGCCAGGGGTTACATCCAGAATTCGTGGTACCTGTACGCGATTCAGGCCGGCAACGAGCTGCGCACCGGCGCGATCCCGTACAGCAACAACAGCTTCTCGGTTTCCATCAACGGTGTCACTCCCTCGACCGTTCCGGTCGCGGCAGCGGGCGCATCGTGCGATGGCGGTGCTCCCACCGCGGAGGGCAAGCTGGACGTCACGGACTCCTACGTCACGGCGGGCGCGCTTCACGGGTATGGCGCCGCCTGGACTTGGGTGGGATCGGATTCGACTGCTACAGCGTGCGCTACGCCTACCTGCACTGCGCCGGATTCGCTACAGGTCACGGCGGTTCTGAGCAATGGTGTAGCGCCCTTGACGGCCGCCGCCGTGTCTTGTTTGCCAGCCTTTCCACCGTCGGCCCTCTGCACGGCGGGCACTGTGACGGGGGATCCAACTTTCAATCAAGTGGCTGGGGTTGGCTTCAACTTCAAGCAAGACATGGGTGTTGGCCCCGGCATCGATGGCGGCAGCGTTGACGGTGGAGCGGTCGGCGTGGACGGTGGCGGCGGTATGGATGGTGGCGGCGGCTCGGTGGGTACAATTACCATCGGCACCAGCCTCACGGTCTCTGTC
>CAZTTW010000831.1:0-2763 GCA_964616265.1 uncultured Myxococcales bacterium
TTGACGATCGATAGTGGGGAGAGACGGCGAACTACTTCGCCGCGCCGTCGGTGATCATCAGCAGGACGGAGTCGCTGGCGGGGACGCTGGTGGCGTAGCTGGTGGTTTTTTCGCCTAGGTCTTTGGCGGCCCAGATGTCGCGTACGGTGACGGTGTTGCCCAGGCCAATGTCGGCGAATTTCACGGTGATGGTGCCCGCGGCGGTGCCGCGATTGAGCAGAAGCACAGCCCGGCGTCCGGCATCCGACAGCTCTTTGCTGTAGACCTGCAATCCGTTGCTGTCGCTGATCTTCTTGCCCTGGTTGGCCAGCGGATCCTGATCAATGGCGATGACTTCTTTGTTGGTGAGGACGCTCTTGGTATCAGCGCTCATGGTGGCGAGGTTGTTACCCGCCAGCAATGGCGCGCCCGAGATCGCCCACATGGCGAAATGGTTGCGGTTCTGGGCGAGCGTGAAACCAGACATGCCCACAATCAGCATGTCGGGGTCGTTGTAATGACCCGGGCTTTGCGCCGTCGGGTGTTGGGCCGCCGAATCGAAATTCGTGTAGATACTGCTATAGGAATAAATATTAATGTCGCTACTGGTGCGCCACAGGGTCGACATTGAAGGCGCCCAGTTCCACGGCTGATTGCTGCCCCATTCGCAAACCGAAAGCGCCATGGGGCGCCCGGTCTGTGCCGTTGCCTTCTTAATGGCGTCGCTGATGGACTGGTACGCGGTTTTTGCGTTCAGTCCTTCTGCCTGGCCACCGCACCAATCGACTTTGACGTAATCGAAGCCCCATTTCGAGAATTGGAGGAAATCCTGGTCGTAGTGGCCTTCGGCGCCCGAGTTCGGGGCGGCCGGTCGTCCCGTCGGGTAGTAGAAGCCGCAGCCCTGTTTGCCGGCATCCGTGTAGATACCGGCCTTGAGTCCCAGGCTGTGAATGTAATCCGCAATGGCCGACATACCGCCTGGCCAATCCGTTGTATCGATGGTGATATTTCCGGAGGCGTCGCGCGTTCCCTGCCACCAGCCTTCGTCGATGTTGACGTACTGATAGCCCGCGTCTTTGAGGCCGCTCGACGCCATGGCGTCAGCTTGCTGCTTGATAACGTCGTAATTGATCTTGGCCTGGAAGGCATTCCAGGACGCCCATCCCATGGGCGGTCCCGAGTTGTTGGCGGTCGTGCCGCCGGTGCCTGCAGCACCGCCCGCGCCGGCTGTTCCACCTTTGCCCCCGCTACCGCCCGCGCCGCTCGTGCCGCCGGTCGCGGTTCCACCCGTTCCACCTGTACCGCTGCTCGCAGTTCCGCCTGTGCCGGCCGAACCACCCGCGCCTGCTTTACCGCCGCTGCCCGTGCCCGCCGAACCACCCGTGGCGTTGGTGCCGCCCGATCCGCCCGAGGCCGCACTGTTACCCCCGCTGCCGCTGCCGCCCGTGGTCCCGTCGTTCTGCGTGCCGCCCGTGCCCGCGCCGCTGCCCGCGTGGCCGCCGCTGCCGCCCGTGGTCCCGCCGTTCTGCGTGCCGCCCGTGCCCGCCCCGCTGCCCGCGTGGCCGCCGCTGCCCCCATCGCCTGAGCCGCCCTGGCCTCTGGATTGCGAAGAATCACAGCCAACGGCGCTCGCAAAAAGGAGAGCCGCGATGCGGCCCATGCGGATAGGCGCTGAATGACCGATCGAGTGAGTCCGGTGCTTGTACATGGCGAGGATTCTGGAACAAGAGGCGCTCCCGGCCCAAGTGCTATGAATTGTCTATTTGTGAATCGCCCCTCGTGAATTGCCCGTCCTGTGCCGAAACTGGATCCGCCAAAATCGTCCTGATATCGAGCGGTTTCTTCTGGTTCGCAAGGCGAGGTGACGCGTGAAAACCGGGGATTTTGGCACTCCCATGGCCGCACGAAGGATAGGTCTCGAGCTCCCGTTGCCGCTCCAGTTTCTGGCAGCGTGGCTCGCGGTGTGGCTCGGCCGGGTTCTCCAGGAGGAAGTCGACTATCTGAAGGCAGAGAATCACCTTCTCCGGGAGAAGCTGGCGCCCAAGAGAGTAGTGTTGACCGACGCCGAACGAAGGCGGCTGGCCACGCTGGGGAAGGCGTTGGGTAGAAAGGGGGGTGGCGGCCGTTGCGACCATTGCATCGACCGAGACGATTCTGCGCTGGTACCGAAACCTCGTGGTCAGGAAGTACGACGGGAGCCAGCTGCGAGGGCAGGGGCGGCCGAAGACCGCGGCCGACATCGCGGCGCTGGTTATCAGAATAGCGAGAGAGAACGCGTGGGGCTACACACGGATCAAGGGCGCGCTCAAGAACCTCGGGCACAAAATTGGACGAAACACGACCAATCGCATTCTCCAGGAGAATGGCATCGTCCCGGCGCCAGAGCGTGGCAAGCGAATGTCCTGGGCGACCCTCATCAGAGCGAACCTTGGCGTAATCGTCGGCATGGACTTCTTCACGGTAGAAGCGGCGACCTTGCTCGGACTGGTTCGCTACCACGTGCTGTTCGCGATCGATTTTGCGAGCAGGAAGGTGGAGATCCTTGGAATCGCGGTGAACCCTGGTGGCCATTGGATGGAACAGATGGCACGAAACCTCGTCGATGCAACCGACGGGGTTCCTACTCGGCAAGCGGTATGTGCTGCTCGACCGGGATCCATTGTACACGCAAGCATTTCGACGGATCCTCGACCAGGCTGGCGTCAAGACAGTGAGGTTACCTGCTCACAGTCCGAACCTGAACGCTTTCGCGGAGCGATTGTGCTTTCGATTAAGACTGAATGC
>CAZTTW010000832.1:0-2759 GCA_964616265.1 uncultured Myxococcales bacterium
CTTCGAAAAAAGCATCCGGTCATGAGCGACAGCGGATTGAATGCGGTGACGACTCTTCCATCCTTCGCCCGGCCTTGGTTGCGAGGGCATCGAGATCTCGCACGGCCAAGGTAGGTCTTGTACCTGTCAACTCGACGAGCAGTAGCCTCTCTACCCTCTCCCACGGGCCCAACTCCGCGGGCTGGGTCGACTGTTAGCCTCCGATTTCTGACCCGCCGGCTTGTTTTCGCGGATCCGCCCCGCGTAGAATTGCACGCGCGGAGGAACGATGGATCTGGATCTGCGAGACCGGGTTGTGCTCATCAGCGGAGGGGCCAAGGGCATCGGCGCCGCCATTGTTCGCGCCGTTGCAGGTGAAAAGGGGACTCCAGTCGTCCTGGATCGCGATGCCGCTGCGGGAGAGTCGCTGGTTGCGGAGCTGCGCCAGTCCGGTCATCGCGCGTTGTTCGTTCCTGCCGAGCTGACCTCGTCCGAGTCCTGCGCCCAAGCAGTCGACCGCGTGGTGCGCGAGCTTGGCGCCTTGCACGCCTTGGTGAATAACGCGGGTGTCAACGACCGCGTGGGACTGGAGGACGGCAGCCCCGAGCGTTATCGCGCCTCCGTGGAACGCAATCTGTTCCACTTTTACGATCTCGCCCATCACGCTTTGCCGCACCTTCGGCGTGTGCAGGCCGGCGCGATCGTGAACATCGCTTCCAAGGCGGCGGTGACCGGTCAGGGCGGGACCTCGGGCTACGCGTCCGCCAAAGGCGCCATCTTGGCCCTGACGCGCGAGTGGGCGGTCGAGCTTCTGCCTTACGGGATTCGGGTCAATGCCATCGTTCCCGCCGAGGTGATGACACCGCTTTACGAGAGTTGGCTGGCAACATTTTCGAGCCCCGACGAGAAGCTGAACGCCATCGTGGCCAGGATTCCGCTTGGCAAACGCATGACGAAGCCCGAGGAAATTGCGGCAACCGCCGTGTTTCTACTGTCGGCCAAGTCTGCGGGTCATATTACCGGGCAGCATCTTTTCGTCGACGGCGGGTACGTTCACCTCGATCGCGCCTTGGGCTGAGGTTCACAAGGCCTTGCTGAATCCGTTTGTCGATGCGCACGTCCACTTCTGGGATCCGGCACGTCTTTCTTATCCGTGGCTCGCCGAGGTCCCGGCTATCGCTGCGCCTCACACGCCCGAGCATTTCATAGCTGAAGCTGCCGAGTTGCCTGCGCATATCGTTTTTGTTCAGGCCGAATGCGATCGTGCGCATTTCCTGGACGAGGTGCAGTGGATCGCCGAGTGGGCAGCGCGCGAGCCGCGTCTTGCGGGGTTTGTGGCGTTTGCGCCTATGGATGGCGGAGCGCAAACCGCGGCGGCGCTTGATGCGCTCGCCAGCGTTTCGCTGGTGCGCGGCGTGCGCCACCCGATCCAGGGCGAAGGCGACGGAAGTTTCTGTCTGCGTCCCGAGTTCGTGGCCGGCGTGCAGTCGCTCGGCGAGCGTGAGCTGACGTTTGACATCTGTGTGACGCACGATCAGTTGCCGGCCGCGGTCGAGCTTGTGCGGCGGTGTGCGGATACGATGTTTGTGCTGGACCATGCCGGAAAGCCGGCTATTCGCGACCACCTGCTCGATCCCTGGCGCAGTTCCATCGAACAGCTTGCCCGTTTGCCCAACGTGATGTGCAAGCTTTCGGGCCTGGTGACCGAGGCCGCCGCTGCATGGGGCGACGCCGACCTTGAGCCCTACGTCCGTCATTTGCTCGGCTGCTTCGGGCCAACGCGGCTTTTGTTCGGCAGCGATTGGCCGGTGGTCAAGCTGGCCGCTTCTTATGCACGCTGGCTCGCAACTGTGCGGAGTCTTCTTTCGCATTTATCTGCCGACGAGCGTAGGGCCGTGTTTTTCGAAAACGCGCGCCGCTGCTATCGACTGCCTTCTTCCAGGACGACCAGCGACATTGGCGTCATTTGAGCCTTTTGGTGAATCCGTAGTGCTACTCTCGGTCGCATGACTCCGTTTCGTCTGAACGACAAGGTGGCTCTGGTGACGGGCGCGGGCTCGGGCATCGGGCGTGCTATCGCCGAGCTGCTCGCGGCGCAGGGCGCGGCGGTGTGGGTCGTGGATCGGGATCCATCGGGCGGTCAGGCCACGGTGGATGCGATTCGCGCGGCGGGTGGAGCGGCCGATTTTGCGACGGCCGACGTGGCCGACGAAGCGTCTGTGCAGGCGCTTGCGAGCCGCGTGCCCGCGCTGCACATCCTCGTGAACAACGCGGGCGTGGGTCACGTGGGCAACCTGCTGCAAACCGGCGCCTCCGACTTGGACCGCCTTTACAGTGTCAACGTGCGTGGCGTGTTCAACTGCTGCAAGACCTTCGTTCCGGCGATGCTTGAGCGGGGGACGGGCAGTGTCATTTCTCTGGCCTCGATCGGCGGCATCGTGGCGGTTCGCGACCGCTTGGCTTACACCACCACGAAGTTCGCCGTGGTCGGCCTGACCAAGGCCATGGCGCTGGATCATTCGCACACCGGCGTTCGCTTCAACTGCATTTGTCCAGGGCGGGTCGAAACGCCTTTCGTGCAAGCGCGCATTGCTGAGTATCCCGATCCCAAGCAGGCCTATCGCGACATGGCGTCCACGCAGCTCACCGGCCGCATGGTGCGCCCCGACGAAGTAGCGGCGGCGGCGCTTTATCTTGCGGCTGACGAGTCGGCCATGGTCACGGGCAGCACCCTTATGATTGACGGCGGCTGGAGCGCGGGCAAATAATCCGGGCCGGAC
>CAZTTW010000833.1:0-1669 GCA_964616265.1 uncultured Myxococcales bacterium
GCATCTCCGGTGTTGGTCTTGCGAAGCTTTGTTCACGCCGCCAGATTCCGACGCCACCTCGCGGATACTGGGCGCTGCTTGAGGTGGGCAGGGCGCCGCCGAAGCCAGCGCTACCTGCCGCGACCGATCCGGGGCTGATCACCATACGACGGACGCGACCACGGGAACTGCCGTCCGAGACAGAGGATGTCCTCCACGCCTCGATAGGAGCAGAGAAGACCGACGCGAGGCGGATCGCTGTCGGCGACCGCCTGAGTGCCGCTCATCCCGTCGTACGCACGGCAAAGGAGGCGCTTCATGCTGCCGAGCCCGACGAGATCGGCATCCTGCGGCCGGTGGAATGCCATGCAATTCGGGTGTCACGGGCACAGCGGTCCCGAGCATTGCGGATCTTCGAAGCTTTGGTGACCGCGTTCGACGAGCGCAGTTGGTCTGTGACCATCGATGATGGGAAGGTCAACGTTCGCGTCGACAACGTTCCGATCTCATTCATCGTCGCCGAGGAGACGGAGCTCGTCGAACGTCAATCGAAGCCCGACTTCAGCGGCAGCTACTCCTTCCATTCCCAGCGCCACGACAGGGTGGAAAAGCCGTCCGGTCGTTTGTCCGTGGCGATCGAGGAGGGCGTCAGCCTCTTTGGAAGGTCCATACGTCGCCGATGGCACGACACCGAGAAACACGTGCTTGAGGAACAGCTCAACGATGTCGTCATAGGGCTGCTCAAGCTCGTCCACGCCGTTCAGGAGCAGCTGAAGCGCAAGCAGCGGGAGGAGCAACAGGAACGAGAGCGGGCGCGCAGGATCGAGGAGGTCCTTGCCGAGCAGGACCGGTTGCGAAAGCTTTTCGCCAAGGAAAAATCCGCGGCCGTGCGACTGCGTGACCAGGTTGTTCGCTGGAGGGAAAGCCAGGCGATTCGGGATTTCGTCGCGCGTGTGCGTACCGAGGGCCGGCTACGCGAACAATCCCTCGAAGGACAGGCCATGGAGGACTGGTGTAGCTGGGCTCTACAGCAGGCAGATCGACTGGACCCGTTCGCCGAGAGCCCTCCGTCGATCCTCGACCGGGCGGAGCAGATTGAACACATGTCCGACGGGATACCTCCATGGCAGCGACGGTGACGAGCAACCCGGCTGATCTGGAGCCGCTGATTCGCTTGTGCCGGCAGGGGAAGCTCTTCGAGGTACAGGAATGGATTCGCGATGGGAGGCCCATAGCGCTGTCGGCGGAGATGGGGCGGAAGACGCCTAAGCGGAACCCGCTCCGGACCGCCATCGACGAAGGCTTTCACAGTTTGGTTCAGGTGCTACTCGACGCCGGTTGCCCAACGACCGTCGGTAACTATCGCGCTCTCGACCATGCCGTCGAATTGCGCCGTGTCGACCTTGCGGCACTTCTGGTTAGCCACGGCGCCGACGTCTGCGAGGTCTCGATGAGCTTCGTGCTCGAAATGTGGGACTCCGACATGGTTGAGTTGTTTCTTTCCAACGGCGCCAGCCTCCATCGCGGGAACCCGGTGGCGCTGGCCCTCATCTACAAGATGCGTCCGGCTCTGGGGCTGTTGAAGCGATACCCAGATGACCCCGGCATTCGAAGACAGGGGTGCATGGCTCTGCGGTACCATGCGAGCGAAGGGAACCAGAAGTGGGTCGCCCTTTTGTTGTGGGCAGGC
>CAZTTW010000833.1:1679-2749 GCA_964616265.1 uncultured Myxococcales bacterium
CTCGGGGTTGGATTTGGATTGGGAGTGGGAGCTGGTGTTGGCGCAGGAGCAGGCGCGGGAGCCGGACTAGGCGCAGGGGTTGGATTTGGATTCGGAGTTGGACTTGGGGTTGGAGTAGGATCTGGAGTCGGACCCGGACGACGAACAGGACGATCCCAGCGCCATGGAGCTTGCCTCGTATCGAGGCAAGCTTGAAATATTCGGACTGAAGAAGATCACCGCTGCGGTGACGTCGAATCCGCAAGCGGCGGCGATCCTCATCCCCGCTGCTTGTGTCTCCTCGGAAAGCGAACTTCTTGCCTGGCTTCTCGATCATGGTCACCGGCCGGATGTCCTAGAGGATCGCGGCAGTCTCGTGATCAGCCGACTGCTGCAGTCACTGTCCTGCGAAATTCCGACGGCATTCGATCCTTACTGGAGCCCGTCCCGTCGCGGGATCGATTCTTCCCGTGCCATGGAGACAATGAAGATGATCCATATGCTCGTCGCGAACGGCGCCAAGTGGATGCCCACGGACAAGCATCAGATGGGGGTTGCCCGCCGGTCGTTGCTCACGATGGCTCCGAGCTACGTGGTCGAGTTCGTGTGGCTGATGCAGAAGTACCAAGCGTGTAGCCGCAAGGACGTCGAAGCCCTGCTCGGGACTCCGGCGATGGCTAAGCTGATGGCAAATGAACGAGCAAGGTTGGCGGCTCTTGCCGGATCCCTACCGGAGTCGTTGCTGCCGTAGCTTAAGAGGCCCTCAGCCACGGTGTCCCTCGACCCTTCGTACGATGAGCAACGCGTGTATGACGAGAACTTCGGCGTCTCCGGAGCTGAGAAGGTGTGGTGGGAGCGTGGACGCGAGGGCATGGTCGTGGCCGGCTGTACAGTGGAGCGTTTGATGCGCGCTATGGAGCTGCGTGGCGTAGTGCGCGGCCACTGTGCGCTCACCGGCCGAGCCACCACGGGAAAGCTCTTGCTGATTCCGTAGCTGTGCGGGAAGGGGGACTCGAACCCCACTTTCTTTCGAAACCAGATCCTAAGAACGTAGAAGCCTAAATTCTCCGTCGAAAACTTGTTTAGTGGCG
>CAZTTW010000834.1:0-2747 GCA_964616265.1 uncultured Myxococcales bacterium
CGCGACACTCCTCAATTGGAACGGCGGCGCCGTCACGCTCTCGGCGCTAAAGTCCGGCGGCGCAACTTTAGGAACTGTGTCCAAAGTCGAGATGGTTGGCTCGACGGTGGCGATGACATTCTCGCAAAACGGCACAGGTCTGACGGTGACTCCGAGCGGCTCAGTGCCGGCGCTGTCCGGAATCGCCGATTAGCAGCTGGCGTCCAAGATCCGCGTATTGCGCATTACCCACGACAAGGGCTGGTTCAACGACGACGACTCGGGCGCGACCTATGTCGGATGGCTTCGCAAGGCGAATCTCGGAACGGGTGACTACAACAACGACCTTACGACGAGCACGAACACGGGCGATACGTGGTCGGCCCCCTTCACCGGGACGAGCGTCTCGGTCTACGCCCCGAAAGAATCCGGGGACGGCAAGATCGAGATCCAGGTCGACGGGCAAGTGAAGGACACCGTGGATTTGTCGGCGTCCGGTGCACGCCAACCCCAGCAGCTGGTGTCCACCGTGACCGGCCTGACCTCCGGACAGCACACCATCAGCATCATCAATCGCGGTCCGGGTCCGGTTGCCGTAGACGCCATCGTCGCCAAGTAGGCATGAACCGGTGGCCAGCCCGCCCGGAAGGACGCTCGCGCGCAATTCTCCCGGAGCGACGCCGGGGCCGGTGGCACCTCGGTATCAGCGCTCGCCATTTGTCCGGAAAAAGAAAATTGCGGGAACCTCGGGGCTCTTGACCTCGTCTTACGGGGCAAAAGGAGATCCCATGCGATCAACTCTAAAAAAGACTATATTCATCCTGTTCTCGCTGGTGCTGTTGGCGTCGCCCGCCGTTTACGCGCGCGGCCGGGGCAACCCGACGGGCGCTCCGGGCAGCCGATTCGCCGCCGAGCATCCACGTCGCAATCAAGTCAACAAGCGAGTCGACAACCAACGCACGCGCATCAATGATGGCGTAAGGAATGGCGAGCTCAGCAAGGGCCAGGCGCGGCAATTGCGCGCCAACGACCGGGCCATCAAGGCCCAGGAGCACGCCGAGGTGAAGGCCAACGGCGGCCACCTGACCAAGCCCGAGCAGCGCCAGCTCAACCGAGAAGAAAACGCCAATAGCAGGCTGATCCACGACGAGAAGCATCCGGCCGGAAGATAACGGCGAGCCCGACTATCCTTGCGAGGAGCCGATTTCCGACGGCGTCACCGACCATCTGTCGGACTTCGCTTGGTTCAGCTTCGCGGAATGGCAACGGGCCGCGCACGAGGACGGCGCGAGCCGCGTCGCCAATCCGCACTTCGCGAATCCCGATTACCCTCGCGACGATTTCCGCTTGCGCGAAGGTTCGCCCATCGCGGGCTTCGTGCCTTCGATGCCGATGAAGACGGCCGATACGCTCTTGCCCGCTGGTACCAGCCACCGATCATCGCGCCGACCTTCTCGGTCAAGCACTACGATCCCGCGAAGGATTTCTAGGTTGAGCATGGCTGCTCAGGGAACGCCGCCGACGGTCAGCTCGGTGACGGCAGGATTGCCGTTGGCGGCGTCGACCTGGAAGCGAACGTAGCGCGCGGGAGTCGGGCCGAAGGTCGCCACCTTCATCTTTGCGTCGGCAGTCCACGTGCCGGAGGTAGCTTTGCTGAACGTGTTGCCGTCGGTGCTAACCAAGAGCGTGTACCCGGTCACGTTGCCTGTCGTCGCCGTGGAATCACCCGACGCGTACGGCGTGCATCCCAGCCAGCCTACGTCGGCGCGGCTTTGTCCGAGATCGAGCGTCATGGATTGAGGGAGCGCTCCGGTCGGTTGCCACAGGGTGTGCGTACCGGTGTCGTTGATCCCATCGATGGCATTCCCCGCATTGCCGGAGGTCGCTGTTGCCGAGACAATTGCGTACGGGTGCTCATTTTGCGGTCCTTGCGCGGGCAGCGGCTCGCGGGACTTGTTCGGGCTCCACGCGGCGCCTACCTGACCAAGCAACGTCACGATTGCGGAATCCAGCGTGCCGGTTCGATTCGGTAGACAGTTGAGCAGGAAGTTCGTCCACTTTGGCTCGAGATCCGTCAGGTGTTTGGTCACGATGTCGGAAACGGTCATCAGACCGCCGATGTCCGGTGCCCAGAACCAGTCGTTGCCGCCCGAATTGTTGACCTTGGTCCCCTGCTGAGACGGATACGTATTGCCGGCGGGCGCCCACGCGCCTTTCGGCTCCTCGTAATTGACGATGTCGACGTCCCACGGCACCGGCACATGGGTGTGGTCGGTGAGGAGACAATTCGGCTGCAGCGACTTCACGAGCTCGTAGATTTCTTGGTACGCGATGGCCTTGTGCCCCATCTGCCAGGACCAACCGTCGATGACGAGGATGGGAATGGGACCGTAATTGGTGAGCAGCTCCGTAAGCTGTGTCTTGATGTAGTTGAGCTTCTCGGTACTGATGGAGCCGGCCGCCACACCTTGGGTGGTGTCCCAAATCGAGTAGTAGAGGCCGGGCAGAAGGCCACGCTTGCGAAAGGCGTCGACGTAGCAGCGAACCACGTCGCCTTGCCCATTTTTCCAGGGGATATTGCCGACATTGAATTTGCTGGCTTTGCTGGGCCAAAGTGCGAAGCCGTCGTGGTGCCGGCTGGTGAGCACGCCGTATTTCATTCCGGCAGACGCGGCGGCCGAAGCCCATTGATCGCAATCGAGGCCGGTCGGGTTGAATTGGGTGATGTCCAGATTGCCTTGGGCCCAGCTGCCCGTGAACGTGAGAAT
>CAZTTW010000835.1:0-2745 GCA_964616265.1 uncultured Myxococcales bacterium
CATTGTCGTCACTGCCTTGCGAAAGCTCGGGCACATGACGATCGGCCAGCTTGTAACGCACGGTCAGTCGCGGATCGGTGGCGGAAGCGGTCGTGTTGTAATCGTAGTAGACGTCCTCGCGGACGCCGGGACGGATCAACCAACGTGGGGTCGGCCGGTACAGGGCTTCGACCAGCGCAGAGCCAACGTAAAGAGCGCGCAAATCCTGCGTGAAGGTACTGAGACTGAAATTATTGTTCGCAGTAGCCGCGCCGGCCTGCTGGTTGTAGTCGTGCAAGCTTCCTTCGAAACCAGCCACGAGCGTTAGCTTGTCGACGGGGCGCCACGTCCATCGCGCCGACGGCTCGACGATCCAGGTGGCGACATTGCTTCCCGAGCTGTCGGTGTGGTCGTATCCGAGAACCACACGGTAAAGGCCGTCGAAGGTTCCGCTGCCGTGGTAGGCGCGCAGATCGGCACGGTGGAAGTCGAGAATCAGCGCCGGTTGCAGGCTGGTCTGTCCGGTTGGCAGCGTATCCAGCTCGTCTTTGGCGCCGAAGAACATCGCCGTCCAGCCCGTGCGCGGCGTGCCTCCGTCCAAGCGGAATTGATAGTCCCAATAGGAAAGCGACAGTCGATTGGTCGCCAAGCTCAAGATGAGCCCCGGATAGCCATATCGACCCGCTGCCGTAGCGGTGATGTTCGTGCCGGGAATCGGCTGGCGCACGAAACCGCCGGCCTGGGTCAGGTTGGCGTCCAGATCAATCAGATGCTCGTCCTTCTGGGCTCGGTGCGTACGACCATCGACGATGCCGCCGGTGTAACCGCCGTACACGACCGGCGCGCCGCCGGGGTAGAACTGAACTTCTTCGATGAATTCCGGATGAACGACGCTTGATCCGACGAGCAAGTGGTAGAGGAGCGGGATGCGTGTGCCGTCGAGAAGAAACCCCGTCGAGCTCGGGCTGGCGCCGCGAATGACCGGAAACGGCAGGAGCGAGACGATGGACGCCGTGCCGGGCAGGGTTTGAATCACTCGGAAGGGATCGCCGAAGGTTCCCGGGATCTGCTGAATTTCCGGACCGCGCAAGGTGATGCGCGAGACTTCCTCGCGGCGTTTGTCGCCCACGATGACCATCTCGTACGGATCGTAGCGTTCGCGTTCGATGTAGTAGCTGACCGCGAGCTCCTGATGAGGGGAGAGGTGCTCTTGTTGAAGGAAGAGGTTGCAATTGGGCGCGTGCACAGTCACGCGCGCGTCGCCCTCGGGCAGCGGCAAACGAAAGTGCCCCTTCAAATCGGACTCTGCGGAATAGCGGCGTTCGCCGATTTGGGCGACGACGGTGGCGCCCGCAACGGGAAGGCGCGTGCCCATTTCTACCAGACGTCCGCGCAACGCCGACACCAGCGGTGGGCCTTCTTCGACGGGCGGTGGTGGCGGTGGCGGCTCGAAGGTGTGCGTGAACGTGATCTCGACCGGGACGGGCTTGCCGCCATAGCGCGCCGGCTCGAATTGGAATGCTTTGGCCGCAGCAACCACGGCATCATCGAAAACAGGCAGCGAATGCGACAGGAGGTCGACGTGGTGCACGGCACCGTCGATGCCCACGGCCATCTTGATGCGCACGACGATCGGCGTTTCCTGCGCGGGCGCGTTCGCAGGATAGGGCACGGTTGCCGGCCGAATCGGGCGGGGCGGGACCAATTCGGCCGGGCCGTCGGCAGACGTGCCGCCGTCGCCATTGTCGGATGTGCTCGTGCCCGTCGTCGAGGGCGCGACGTCCGTGGCGGTGGCGTCCGTGGGCGTGCCGCCGTCGATGGGCTCGCCGTACGCGGCGCCTATTCCTGCCGCTAGCACGCCGAAGAGCGCAGCAACTGATCGTGCTAGCGCCATTCGATCTCCCAGTTTAGAGCGGCGCCCAGGTGCGGCCACCATTGCCGGCGAACGATGGGCGTGGCGGTGTCGGGCTCGACCCGCCCGCTATCCTCCACGCAACCCGTCCACTGCCCTTCGAACTGCAGCCCGAAGCCGGTCGCAGCGCGCGGCCCGAGAACCATCATCCACTGCGCGCGCAGGAGCCCCGCCACGCCGACGCCATTGCAGCTTGAAACCGGAGTGCTTGCGTCCGGAAAGGTGTAGCTCGAATCGAGCGTGCCCAGATTCGGATAGGGAGGACCGGGCCGCGAGGTTGAGGTTTCGACGATGCCACCGAAGCCGATGCCGGCGGCCAATGAAAGGTGATCGGTCGCGTGCCAGGTCGGCTCGATGGTACCGGCAAAGCGCAGTCCCTTCATGCCGCCGCCCCCCGTTGCATAGAGGTATTGCAGCGAGCTCATGAGCGACCACGCCTCGTCCAGTCGCACGCCGATGCGAATCATCGGGCCGATCAAGTGCCCGTCGGGCGGCCCGCCGATGCCGTAGATCCGGCCGTAGACGAGACCGAGGCCAAAACGGAAACCCGGCTTTTTCCACAAAGCGCGATCGCTCTCCGTGGGCAACGACAGGCGCGGGGGCGCATCCTCGTCGAAAACGGGCGTGGCGGAGAAGGGCACGGGACTGGCAGCCGGCGCCGGCGTGGCGATCGGAGCCGATGACGCCGCACCCGCGGAAGAAGCCGCAAGCGCCGCAAGGCCAAGGGTGAAGGCGGCGATTCTCACGGCAGAACGCATGGCCACCAGGAAGGCGGATTCGCGGTAAAATCCCAACTGGGCGTGGCACAGAAGGGGTCGTCGTCACAGCCACGAACGGTGTAATGCAACGTGGTC
>CAZTTW010000836.1:0-2740 GCA_964616265.1 uncultured Myxococcales bacterium
TCGACGAGCAGCCCCTGAGATGAGCTGATTGGGGACCCGACCGTCTAGGGTCGCTCTGTCGTGGTGTAGACTCGCGACGATGCCTCGTCCTAGGACGCTTGCCGTCTTCGCCCTGGCCCTGACTCTGGCGGTAGGCTGCGCACACTTGCCCGCCTGCCCCAACAAGGGCGGCCCGCGCTGGAGCGAGTGGACCTCGCCGCATTTTCGCGTGCTCACGGACGTCGAGGACGAGACGGATGGCGAGACTCTTGCGACCCAGCTCGAGCACTTTCGCGCGGCCATCGTGGCGGCGGCGTGGCGGAGCGTGCCCGAGGCCGGCGAGCCCATCGAGGTCGCGGCTTTGGCAAGCGTCCGCGAGACGGACGTCTTCCTACCCTTCCAGACCGAGGGACGGTTCTATAGCTATCTCGGCACCGGCATCGTCATCGCGCCCACAACCAACCAAGTTGCGCGCGCAAAGATGCTCAAGCACGAGATCGTGCATGCGCTCATGCGACAACTCGACCTCGATCGCAACGCGCCGATTTGGTTTCAGGAAGGCATTGCCATGTACTTGGCCACGACGTCTTACACGGAGAGCAGCGATGAAGTCACCTTCGGCGCGGTGGATCCGGAGGCCTTGCGACTGATCGTGCATCGTGGCCGCACGCCGTGGGGCGAGCTGTGGTCGTGGCCGACAGATGCGAATGAACAGGCTATCCATGAAGCGACGAGCTGGTTCTTCGTGCACTATCTCTTCAATTACGAGCGCGAACGCTTTCAGCGTTTCCAGGCCGGCCTGGCCAGCACGAAGGACGCGAAGCTACT
The DNA here is from genome assembly GCA_964616265.1 of uncultured Myxococcales bacterium. Classification (GTDB taxonomy): domain Bacteria; phylum Myxococcota_A; class Polyangia; order Fen-1088; family Fen-1088; genus Fen-1118. Next base: position 808 of record CAZTTW010000836.1, read on the forward strand.
GTGGTCAGAAATCTTTCCCGATATGGCCACACCTGAAGCGTTCGAGCGAACGCTTAATAGCTACGGCGAGGGCAGCAGCTACGCGACGTACAAGCTGCTCATTCCACGGCCCCATTTCAGTTTCGCCACGCGCCCCATTCCCGACGGGGAGGTGCACGCGCTCCGCGCGCTTCTCTACTTGACGGCATACGGAGACAACGACGATGCGCCTACGCAGATGCGGGTCGAGCTGGCCGAGGCTCTTCGGCAGGAACCGCTGAGCCTGCGCGCGCGAACAGTGGAGCGCCTCTTCTTACACGAGAACGTAGCGGACATCGACACGGCCCATGCACTAACCTCGAAGTTTCCGGGTGCCTGGCAGGCCTGGCTACTGTTGGCCGCTGCTTACGATGGCCATCATCAAAGCAAGGCATCGAGCGAAGCGTTGGAGCGAGCGCGATCACTCGGTTTCCGCGGCATTGCCCCGGCCCCAACCCGTCCCAACGTGGCCGCGCCGTACTGAGAGAGCCTACCGCTGATCGCGCCTGCGCCGAAGGATGGCGTCGACGGACCAGGGTCCCGGGCCAGCCCACAGAAGATACGCCGAGGTCATGAGCTGCGCCCAGTCCGAACGGATCTCGTGCAGCACGGCCCATGCGCCGACTTTGGGGGGTGATGGCGGCAGGGGCAGCGGCGACGTGCCGAGGTAGAGGCTGACCTTGGTCGACAAGATGGCCACCACCATTTCGATGATGAAGGGCACGGCAATCCAGCGCGTGGCGAGCCCGAAGATGAGCAGCAGGCCGCCGCCGATCTCCAAGTACGCGATGGCAGGCGCGAGCAGGTCGGGCATCGGCATTCCCAGCTTGGTGAATCGCCCGACGCCCTGATTGGCATAGACAAACTTCAGCAGGCCCTCCCAAAAGAAAACGCTGCCGACCATCAGGCGTACCAGCAAGGTCGCCTTCGGGCCATCGAGCGGCGGCTGAGAAAAGAATCGAATGAGTTTTGCGGTCATGTTGTCCTCCCTCTGTCCAACGTTCGGCAAGCGCCAAAGGTTCGCACGACCTAGCGAGACGATTGAATCCGATGGCCGAGGTCGAGCAGCTCGGCGGTGTTCAAGTCGGAGACCAACAGGTAGGCGACCTCGTCCCTTTCCCAGCTCACGACGGAGAAGCCGCGAGAAGTAAAGCTCGGCGTGGGCGTGGAGGAAAGGCCTGCGGGGATCTCACGCGGACCAGCGAGGTCCTGTTTGGGTACCACGAAGAGTGAAATCTTATGCAAGCGCCGGGCAAAAACGAAGCACGCCACCCGTCGCTCGAGGAAGCGAACCACTTCGCCGCCGAGCAACGGATAGTCGTCGTCGCCTTTGAAGGTGATCGACGGAGCGAAGTCGAGCTTTCCCGCAAACCAGGGTTTCACCTGATGCAAGTCACTCGCCAGCACTTGCAGGGGCGTCTCGCCTTCGAGCATGCGCAGGTGATCGTTCACGGCCTCGGTTCCGACAAGCGCCACCGGGTCGCCACGCCGTTTGCCCATCGAAAACCCGACGGCCATCGCCAAGACGAGTCCCGCCACCACGCCGATCGGTACGAGCAGCGACCGCAGACGGGGCAACGACACCCGACGTGAGCTGGCGAGCCACCGGTCTTCGAGGCGATTCTTCAAGGCGGAGGAGGCGGGATGGTGAGGAAGCCGATCGCGCAACACCCGAGTAAGCGCCAACTCACTCTGTTCTGCTTGACCGCAGGGGTCGCAAGCTCGCAAGTGGAGTTGTCGCTGTTGCAAGTCGTCGAGTGCAAGGCGTCCGTTCTGGGCGTCCGAGAACAGCAGCCGTGTGGTCCTACAGTCCATGAAGCCTCCGAATCGGCGCATAGTCTTTGAGCAGCTCGCGCAAAGCTGCGCGCGCACGAAAGAGCCGCGACTTGATGGTGCCCGGGGCGCAGCCCAGCAC
>CAZTTW010000837.1:0-2739 GCA_964616265.1 uncultured Myxococcales bacterium
GATCCACTTCGCCGACATTCAAATCGGCGTGGACCTCATCTTGGTGACGTTGCTGGTTCATGCCACGGGCGGTGCACAGAGCGGCTACTGTTTTCTTTATCTCGTCGATGTGGTCGCGGTGTCGGCGCTGCCCAAGGGCTTCGGTGCGGCGAGCGTATCGGTCGCCAGCGCGCTCCTTTACGTTTCCATCGTCTTGCTCGGCTACTTGAAAGTGCTGCCGCCCATCACCGGACAGACGGTCTTTCCCTGGGATCTTACCCGCGAGGAGCTTTCCTTCCGCATTGTGGTCTTCCTGGCCGGGCTCATCTCCGTTGGCTCGCTCGGCGTCAGCCTGGCACGCCAGCGGCGTAAAGCGGGCGAGCGTCTGGCGATGCATCAGCAGCTGGTAGGCGATCTGGCCTCGCTCCACCAAAACACCATTCGTTGTCTTTCGTCGGGTCTCATGACCACCACGCTCGATGGAACCATCACCACCATGAACGATGCGGCCTGCGAGATTCTCGGCTTTGCCGAGCCGCCCGTCGGGCAAAAGCTGGTGAGTCATATTCCTTCTCTCGAGCAGGTGCTCGCCAAAGTGGATGCGCTCGGCCGTGTCCTGCGCGACGAAGTCAGCGCGGTTCGTTCCGACGGCGCCGAGCGGAGTCTCGGTCTTTCCGCGACCCCACTCTCCGACCACACGGGCAGCGTGATCGGACGGGTCATCCACTTCCAAGATCTCACCGACCTGCGGCGCATGGAGCAGGCGGTGGCGCGCTCGGAGCGTCTGGCTGGCATTGGGCGGCTGGCCGCCAACATCGCCCACGAGATCCGCAATCCGCTGGCGAGCATCTCCGGATCCGTGGAAGTGCTCAAGCGGTTGCCAGGCGCCGACGCGGAGACACAGAATCTCATCGACATCGCGGTTCGGGAGGTCGACCGGGTGAACGCGCTCATCAGCAACTTGCTCAACTACGCTCGGCCACGCAGCGAAGATCGGCAGCGCCTGGACTTGACCGAGATGGTTGGCGAAATCGCCACGATGTTCGAGCAAGAGCGGCGAAGCGCGCCCGTGCACCTTTCGCTTCAAACCGAGCCGGGCGTGTGGGTCGAGGCGGCCTCGGGCCAGCTCAATCAGGTGGTGTGGAACCTTCTGCGCAACGCCGTCGAGGCCATGCCCGCCGGTGGAACCATCCAAGTGGCCACCTCGGTCAAAGAAGGTGCCAAACGGCAAGCGATTCTCATGGTGCGTGACACCGGCATCGGCATCGCACGAGAGGATCTGGACCACATCTTCGAGCCGTTCTTCTCGCGCAGAGTCGGTGGAACGGGGCTCGGGCTAGCCACGACAGCGCGCATCGTCGAGGACCACCACGGCACCATCGACGTTCTCAGCCAACCAGGCAAAGGGACGACGTTCACCATTCACTTGCCCGGCCTTTAGCCGACCTTTCAGCGCTCCTCCGGCACTTCGCATGGGCGATCACGCTTCGGTTGGCAACCTCGCCAACAATCACTACACTAGACCACTTTGCCGTGAAGACCGAAGAGCCAGAGCATAGCCCAGCACCGGCGCCCGTCGCCGTGCCGCCCATCGTGGCCGAAGAAGAAACCCTCCTGCGCGTCGTGCTGGGTAAGCTCGACGCTTCTCCGCTGCGCTCTCGTACCCAGGTGGACGACGCCGCCACGCTGATCGAGCTGCGCGATGCCCTGGCCGAGGCCAAGCCCGAAGATCAAGGCCCGCTGCTCGAGCAGATGCACCGGATCGAAGCTTTGTCGCGCCAGCGCGGGCGCGGCGAGAGTGCACCCGTGGATCGGCGGTCGCCTTACTTCGGGCATTTGCGCTTGCTCCAGGACGACCGACGCCGCGACATCCTCATTGGTCAGCGCGGCTACGTCGAGCCCGGCGGAGGGGTGCAGATCGTCGATTGGCGAAACGCACCCATCTCGCGGCTCTTTTACCGCTACGAGGAAGGCGATCTGTTAGAAGAAAAGCTCTGAGAACGCGAAATCGCTGGCGAGGTGCTGGCACGCAGGACGGTCACCATCGTCGATTCCGAGCTTCGTCGCGTGGCCGCTGCGCAGGGCATTTTTTCGCGCGAGCCGGAGGGCGGCAGCTGGCGCACTCTCGATCTTGAAAAGCTGCGTCTCGGCGTGGGCTCGCAAGCGCGCTCGGTGTCTGCACCGCCACGCCTCGGTTTCGAAGCGCACGGCGAACGTCGGCGCGATCGCTTTCTCCCGGCCATCGCCGCCCTCATCGATCCGCGCCAATTCGATCTCATTTCGCGGCCGAGCTCCGGGGTCATCGTCGTGCAAGGCTCGGCGGGCAGCGGAAAGACCACCATCGGTCTTCACCGCATCGCCTACCTGAGCTTCGCCGAGCCCGGCTATTTCCGTCCCGAGTCCATGTTGGTGGTGGTGTACCAGCGCGCGCTGGCAGCGTACGTGTCGCGTGTCTTGCCCGATTTGCAGGTGCCCGGCGTGAAAGTGCGAACCTTCACCAGCTGGACGGAAGAGATGCGCAAGGCTGTCTTGCCATCGCTCGGATGGGATGTCACGGAGGCCACGCCGCCCCTCGTGATGCGCGCCAAATCGCACGGAGCGATGCTCGGCATTTTGGCCGATCGGCAGGTCGAGCTCGCTCGGTGGTGTCGCGAGCTCTTGGCGGCGGAGTGCTCGGGCCATGCCGAAACCGAGCCCGCGCTCGCTGCCTGGGACAAGACGGTCGGGCCGGTGGATGCGCGGGTCACCGAGCTTGCCCGC
>CAZTTW010000838.1:0-2738 GCA_964616265.1 uncultured Myxococcales bacterium
AGTCGTCGCCCCAGTCCTTGGCTAGGTTGACCGAGCGTGAAATGGATTCACTGGTCGACGGGAGTTTGCGCCACAATCCGCGGCGTAAGGCAAATGCGAGACGGATAACTACGGGCAATCTGCGGGCGCCAAGCTTGGCGCCAGTCTTGCTGCACCCCCATTGGGGAATTCCAATGTCGCGTATCGCTGCAAGCATGATGTCGATGGTTTGGGCGCTCTCGATCGATCCTGCGGCCGTCCACGCACAGTCAGCCCAGCCTGCCGCCGAGTCCGAAGGGCCGACGCCGCCCATCCCACCGTTCGTCGACCAGCCACCCGTTCAAGCACAGGGTGGGGGATACTGCTTCGAAGGAGCGCACCCGGTCGATAGTCAGGTAGTTCCCGGAGTGACCTGGGACGCCACCGGGGGCCGCCACGTCCACCCATATCCACCCTTCGACCTACGCCTCTTCAATTTGCGAAACGGTTGCTACTACTTCATCGGCGACCCGACCGACTTCGGCTACGCAGGCGAGAGCTACAGTTATTACGGCGCGCATCCCATCCTGGACATCTACGGCGGCGGCTGGTGCTTCATGATCGGAGCGCATCGCCATTTCTGGCGGCCGTGGTCGCCCCTGTTCGTCACGGTCGGACCGTGGTTCTACTGGGAAGGTCCGTACGATCCGTTCTTCTGGACCTACTGGCCGTACTACCACTACTACTATCGCGCTCACTACCCGCACTACTACGCTCACGGGGCGTTCTTCCGGGGCCATGCGGTGGCGCCGCGAATCGTGTCCGTGCCACGGCCGGTGCGCTACGGAACCGCCTGGCATGGAGCCGGTGGTCCCATGCGGCCGGCGCCCGTCGGTCCGCGCGCGGTCGGCGTGCCGGGTGGTCCGACCCGGGCCGCCCCAAGCGGGGGCATTGCGCCCCGCAGTTTCTCGGCGCCCCGAGGCGGAGGCGGCGGCGCCCACTTCGGCGGGCGCGGCCGGCGCTAACTCACGAGCCTACAAGGCTACAAGTCTATAAATCTAGGTCGGCCTGGGCCGCGCGCTCCATGATGAAGTTGAAGCGCGCCTCCACGTCTTTACCCATCAGATCCGTGAGAATGCGGTCGGCTTCTTCGATGTTCTCGACGTTGACCCGCAGAAGCCGCCGCGAGCTCGGATCGAGCGTCGTGCGTTTGAGCTCTTCGGGCTGCATTTCGCCGAGGCCCTTGAAACGCATGATGTCTGGGTGCGCGTTCTTGGGCAGCGCCTTCACGATGCGATCGCGGTCGCCTTCATCCAGCGCCCAGAACGTCTCTTTGCCGTGGTCGATGCGAAAGAGCGGCGGCTGGGCCAGGTACACGTGTCCTTGCTCGATAAGAGCGCGCAGGTGACGGTAAAAGAACGTCAGAAGCAGCGTCGCGATGTGATGACCGTCGGAATCGGCGTCCATCAGGAAGATGATCTTGTGGTAGCGCAGTCGCTCGACATTGAACTGCTCGCCGACGCCGCAACCGAGAGCCGAGACCACGTCTTGGAGCTCTTTGTTCGAGAGCACCTTTTGCAGCGAGGCTTGCTCGGTGTTCAGCACTTTTCCGCGCAAAGGAAGAATCGCCTGCCAGCGCCGCTCGCGCCCTTGCTTGGCCGAGCCGCCTGCGGAATCGCCTTCGACGATGAACAGCTCGCTCTTCACGGGATCGGTGGACGAGCAGTCGGCCAGCTTGCCGGGCAAATTCAGGCGATGCGAGATCGCAGTCTTGCGTGAGACCGCCTGGGACGCCGCCCGCGAAGCCTCGCGTGCCTTGGCGGCCAAGACGATGCGCTCGACGATGGTGGCGCCCGCAGTGCGGTTGTGGTGCAGGAAGTTCTCAAGCGCCGGACGGATGGCGTTGTCGACCAACGCCTGCGCCTCGGGATTGCCCAGCCGTTCCTTGGTCTGCCCTTGAAACTGCGGCTCTTGCAGGTAGATCGACAGCACGCCGACGATGCCTTCGCGAATGTCCTCGGCGGTGACAGTGAGGTTTTTGGGCGTCAGCCCGGCGTCGTCCATGAACGAGCGCATGGCCTTCACAACAGCGGCCCGAAAGCCTTGCTCGTGCGTTCCACCCTGCGTGGTCGGAATCCCGTTCACGTACGTGCGCAGAGCTTCTTCGTGCGACTCGGTCCACTGCAAAGCCGCCTCGATGCGGCCGCCTTCTTCGCGGCTGAAATAGAACGCCTGCGGCGTGGTCGGGGCCTTGCCTCGGTCGGCGATGATCTTGGCCAGGAAGTCGGAAATGCCGCCCTCGTGTTGCAGCACATCCGAGGTGCCCGCGGCCTCGTCGCGAAACGTGATCTTGAGGCCTTTGTGCAGGAAGGTCTTACTGTCCAGTCGGAACCGAATGGTGTCCGCGGAGAACTCCTGCTTGCCGAAGATCTGCGGGTCGGGTCGGAAAAAGATGGTGGTGCCCGTGCCACGCGCCGCCCCCTTCTTGACGAGCTTCGAGACAGCTTCGCCGCGGGCGTAACACTGCTCCCACTCGAAGCCATCACGGCGAACGCGCGCAATCATCTCTTCGGACAAGGCGTTCACCACCGACGAGCCCACGCCGTGCAAACCGCCCGAATATTCGTACTGGCCCGACGAGAACTTGCCGCCCGCGTGCAGCGTGGTCAGCACCAGCTCGAGCGCGGACTTGCCAAATTCCTTCTTGGTATCGATGGGAATACCACGGCCGTTGTCGACAACCGTCGCCGACTGGTGATCCTTGTGCAGGGTCACTTCGA
>CAZTTW010000839.1:0-2737 GCA_964616265.1 uncultured Myxococcales bacterium
CATCCGTGCTCGAGATGATGGATGACCTCGCAAAGAAGGCCGACTTCTTCTCCATCGGTACGAACGACTTCGTTCAGTACATGCTCGCCGTGGATCGCACCAACGCCCACGTCGCCGACTTGTACGTTCCGCACCACCCTGCCGTCCTGCGTGGGCTCCACCGCGCCATCGCCGGGGCCTTGCGCCACGAGCGGGAGGTATCGGTATGCGGCGACATGGCGCACGACCCACGCTTCGTGCGCTTCCTGCTCGGCATCGGGGTGCGCAAGTTCAGCATGAGCGCGCGCTACTTGCCCCGCGTGCAAGAGGCGATCTCTTCGATTCGTATCGACGAAGCTCGCACCTTCGCCAAACGACTTCTCGCCGAAAGTACCGTCGCGGGATCCACGCGCGTCCTCGAAGACGGCTGATTGGCCAGGCGAGCGGCCGGAGTGACGCACGGCGGTCGTCGCTCTTTTCTGGACCTTCTTCTGCGATGAAGCCACCGCGGTCTTCTGCCGATGTCGGTTCTTGATGCCGAGCTCGGCGGATTTCCATAGCAAGCCTCGTCGCTGAAAACACCATGGCCGGTGAACACAACACACCCATCGGGACGCCTATTCTCATGGCGCCAGGAAAGCTCTTTCTGGTGGGCGAATATGCCGTGCTGGAAGAAGGCTCTGCCGTCGTGGCGGCCATCGGTCGCTATGCCCGCGCGCAGTTCATCCCGCGCGTGGAGACCATGCCGCCCCTCGTTGCGGAGGTCGTCGCGCGAGCGAAGGAACATCTCGATGACGTCACCGCGGCGCTGCCGTCGGGCGCGGTGCTGGTTGACACGAGCGACTTCGAGCTCGGCTGCCCTACCGGCGGACTCGGCTCGAGCGCCGCCACCGCTGTCGCGGCTGCCGCGTCGATGTACGAGTCGTTGGGGCTCGACCTTGGCGAGCACAAAGCGGAAATTCTGGCGATTGCCGATGCGGGGCGACGCGTGGCCCAGGGCAATATTGGCTCGGGTGCAGACACCGTGGCGGCCGCGTACGGCGGCGTGATCGAAGTCGCGCGCTCGAAAGGAGCTGCGCCCATTCTGCGCAACCTCGCGGTGCCGGCCGGGTTGCACCTCGTGCTCTTTACTGCCGGACCATCGATCTCGACGAAAAAAATGTTGGCGGGTCTACGGGCCTACGCCGAGCGCAAGAAGGGTGCTTTCGAAGGCGCCGCAGCCGGTTTGCGCGACATCGCCCAGCGTTTTGTCGAGGAGCTGGCAGCCGGCAGCGCCACGGGCGCCGTTCGAGCGGCTGGCGAGTACGGCGAGGCGCTCGCCGAGCTTGCACTTGCAGCCGAGGTTCCCATCGTCAGCAACGACTTCGCCCAGGCGGCGAGACTGGCACGAGAATTCGGCGGTATTGCCAAGCCGGCGGCGGCTGGCGGAGGTCAAATCGGCGTGGCCATGTTCGCGACGCCGGAAGCGGCGAGGCTTTTTCGCCGGGCCTGTACGCCACCTCTTCGTGCTCTCGATGGCGATATCGACCTCGAAGGCGTGCGCTGCCGGGCCCCCGGCGCGGGCAGGACGGACGAAGTCGCTCTCACCACGACCACGCCCTCGCCGGACCAGCAGGATCTCGGCGGGGATCCCAAGCAAGACTTCGAACAGGACTTCGAGGAAGACGCCGAGACCACCATTCAGGGGTTCGATCTCTCGCTGATGGCGGCGGTGATACCAAAGAAGGACACCGTTTCTGCGAGCCCCATCGAAATCCCTGCAATCGCAGATGCGGTCTCCTTCCCGCAAAGCAAAGAAGCTCGGTCGGGCCTGCGACGAGCCGCCGGCTTCGGCGTAGCACTGCTTGCAGCGCTCGGCCTCGTCGGCTGGCTCGGCACCGCGAAACACCATGAGCGCAGCGCTGCCGCCCTGACAGTCGCAACTCCATCACCCGGGGCAGCGTTGACTCCGCCAAAACCATCGGCGCCTGCGCCGGACGCAGCCCATGCCGTCACGACGACGCAAGTACCTCCGAAGAGCCCGGACACGGAAGCTGAACCCGCGCTTGCACCCGAGACGCCGCCAACGCCCCAAGCGTCGACGGAGCCGAGGCTTGAGCCGACGACTGAGACGGCACGCACCGCCAAACGTCGCGCCCATTCTGGGCACGTGTCGGCAAGAGCTGACCTCGGTTCTCCGGAACCGAAGAAACACGCCAAAGCAGCGCCGACTCTGCGAGCTGGCGAGCTATCACCCGACGATTTCTAGCAGCGGGGCGCGGGCGCTACTGCAGCCGCAGCGAGCTTTCCTGAATCGTCTCGACCAGGACCTCCAGCAGGCGCTCCTCGGAGATGGGCTTGAGCAAATAGCGATGGGCGCCGCAGCGAACGGCGGCCCGCGCGCTGGCGAAGGCCAAGCCATGCGACAACAAAACGACTGGACAGCGGTTGCGCAGGCTACGAAGCGCACTGTCGTCGCTGCCGTCGAGGCCGACGTCCCCTACGACGACGTCGTAGTTCTTGTCGCCCGACAGTCGCAGCGCCAAGTCGGCACGAGAGCTGCGTTCGACGCTGTAGCCGTACGCTTCGAGCGCGTGTTGATAGCGGCACGCGAGCTCCGTATCGTCGTCGACGATGAGAATCGACGGGCGAGATCGACCAGGCGAACGCGGGGACCGGGAGAGTTCAGGAAGTGGAGAGTGGTTGCCTTGTGGTGACGTTCCCGCAGGTTCTTTGGCCACGATCTGGCCATCGACCGTTCGAGCGCAATCTTAAGGGT
>CAZTTW010000840.1:0-2736 GCA_964616265.1 uncultured Myxococcales bacterium
AGAAAATCACGATCGTCATCGACAAACAGAATCTTGGGGCTTTTCGCCATACAGGTTACTCCTTCGTAGCGATTGGGTTTTCGGAAACTCAAGGAAGAACGTGGTGCCGCGGCCTTGCTCGGAGTCGAACCAGATCCGGCCGCCGTGCATTTTCACGATGCCGTAGGCGATGGGCAGGCCGAGGCCAGTGCCACGACCCAAGCTCTTCGTGGTGAAGAACGGCTGAAAGACCTTGTCGCGCGCCTCGGCCGGAATTCCGTGGCCCTCGTCGGTGACGGTCATGCGGACATGCGTTTCATTCGCATCGCTGGTCGCAAACAAGCGCACCGTTCCCGGCTTGCCCTCCATGGCTTCGATGGCGTTCTTCACCAAATTGATGAGGACCTGCGCGATCTGATCGCGGTCGAGATCGGCCGTCAGATCAGGCGGAGCCTCGCAGGTGATGCGCAAGCCTGGGCCGGTTTCGCGCAACGTGAAGAGAGATTCCTCGACCACGCGCTGGAACAACTCCGAAATGTTGGTCAGCTCCAACTGGACGCGGTTTTGGCGGGCAAAATCCAGGAGATTACCGATGATTTTCTTGCAGCGGTTCGACTCGTCCACCAGCAGCTTCAAGTCGTGTTCGAGATCCGGCCGATCCTTGAGCTTGCGAGCGAGCAAGCTGGTGTAGAGCAAGATGGTTCCGAGCGGGTTGTTCAGCTCGTGCGCCACGCCCGCTGCCATCTGTCCCATCGACGCCAGCTTCTCGGTGTTGATGAGATGGCGGTGAATGTCCTTGAGATTCGGCCACGGCACGTTCAGCTCGTGACAGACGCGCTCGGCCTGCTCGATCATGAACGGCAAACACATCGCTTCTTCGGCGAGCCCGCGGTACACGGCCACCGCCTTGGCCCGACACGTCTCATACCCGCAAGCACCGCAATTCAGCTCGTCCTCGGCCGTGAACTTGTTGGTGCGCGCCAGGATGACCCTGATCTCCTGCTCCGTGGGCTCCTTCAGGCGCTGGTCGTCGACGGTAAACGTGCGCTCGAGATCGAGCGGCGGCAGATCGGTCGGCTCCTCCGGCGCCTCTTCCATGCGCGCCTTCACGTAGTCGGCCACGCGCCGCTTGCGCTGCGGTCGGCGTTTGTCCCCTCGGGTGGCCGGTCCATTGAAACAGCCGTGGCACATGAGCGGCTCGATGAAAAGGGGCTGCGGATCGTCGGGCCGCAAGTCGGGCAACACGTCCAGGATTTCCGCCGCGCCTGACAGGACCATCACCTCAGCGTTGAGCGAGCTGCGTTCGAGCCCAGCGCCCTTCAGCAACCCGCCGACCAGCGGATAGAGCCGGCCCGAACCAGCCCGTGGCGGATCGAACCCCGACGGCTTGGCCTGAGGCACGCGCACTCCCCGCTCGATGAACAGACGACGAAGCTCGTCGAAGGTCAGCACCGATTCCACGACGGCAGGAACTTTTGGGTCGAGGATCTCCAGCTTCTTCGAGACGCACGGCCCGATGAACACACAGATATGGTTCTTTCCGTAGAGCTCTTTCACCGCCATCGCCGTGGCGATCATTGGTGAGACGATGGGAACCAGGCAGCTCACGAGATCGGGCGAGTACTTGCGCACATACTCGACCACCGCCGGACACGCCGTCGCCAGGCGCGTGCCCGAGGGGTGGTCTTTGATGAAGGCGCGATAGGCGCGATTGGTGAGATCAGCGCCGTACGCAACTTCAACGACCTTGGCAAAGCCGAGCGCCCGCAGAGCACCGACCATGCGCGCCGGATCCTGGCCGAGGTCGTCCGCCGGAAAGGACGGAGCGACCATGGCCACGACCGGCGCAGTGCTCGACAACGCCGCGGTCGCCTTCTCGATGCCGCTTTGGTAGGCCTTGGCGTTTTGCGAACAGACCACCGTGCAGTTGCCGCAAGCGATGCAGCGCTCTTTGACCACCGAGGCCTGGCCCTCGACGATCTTGATTGCCTTGGCCGGACATTCGCGCACGCACGAATAACAGCGTCGGCAATTCTGCAGGATGGTCTGAATCACACCCATGTTGTCGTTCGACTAAGCGCCCTCCGTGCGGCGATCCGCGTAGGTGCGGTGAAGCAAGTGGTGACTGATTTCGCCCAAGGGCTTGCCGAGCATTTCGGCGTAGATCTCCCGGACCTCGTCGTTTTCGTGCGACACCTTGACAGTCGAGCGACGATCCACGTCGTACAGGCGTTCGAGGCGAATCCTGATGCTGTCGGGGTCGGTGTCGTACGGTTGACCGCCACCACCGATGCAACCGCCCGGGCAAGTCATGACCTCGATGAAGTGGAGGTTCGAGTCACCCTTGCAGATGGGATCCAGCATCGGCTGGAGTCGGCCGAGGCCGTTGACAATGCCGAAGTTGAGCGTGGTGCCGCCGACGTTGAGCGAGAAGCTCTTGAGGCCCTCGAGGCCGCGCGCTTCTTCGACCTTGTAGCTGCCGGGCAGCTCGGAGCCGGTGAGCATCTTGTGCGCGGTGCGGATGGCCGCTTCCATGACGCCGCCCGTGCCGCCGAACAGCCGACCGGCACCGCTGGCCGACGAGAACGGCGGATCCAGTGTGCCCAGCTCGGTGACGTTGTTGAGGTCGAGGCCGAAGCGCTTGAGCAGCTCTTCGATCTCGCGCGTGGTGAGCACGAAGTCGACGTCGCCCAACTCGGCAGCCTCGGCCTTCTTCGCCGTGCACGGCATGAGCGACACCACGACCAGACGCTTGCC
>CAZTTW010000841.1:0-2733 GCA_964616265.1 uncultured Myxococcales bacterium
GAGAGCAGCAGCAAACCCACGCCCGAGATCAGAATCACGGGACCTACCGCTACTTGCAACAGCGGGATGAGCTCACTCAGGGCGGTCTTCGGCATGGGCCGATTGTACGACGGCGCGCCCTACGTGGGAGCGGCTCCTTTTCTTCGCCAGCCGGCGAGCGCCGGCTTCTACGGCATGTCAGCCAGGCCGCCGGCGTTGATCACGTCGGCAAAGCCGGCCTGCTTCATCGTGCGCGCGGCGGAGGCGCTGCGCGCGCCCGAAGCGCAGTAAAGCACGACGGGCTTGTCCTTGGGGATCTCGCCGAGCCGCGCGCCGAGGGTGCCGACGGGAATGTTGCGTGCGCCGGGATAGGCGCCGTCGCGGAACTCTTCCGGGGTGCGCACGTCGATGATGACGGCGCCAGCTTCGATCTTTTGCTTCACGATTCCAGATGCCATTTTGCGTACTCCTAGTAGACGAGGAAGAAGAAAGACGGCGATTAAGATGGCTGCGACGATGAAAACGGTTTGCACTAGCTGACCTCCAAGGCGAGACCGTCCTCGGCAACGATGCCAAGGTAGCCGCCGGTAACGTTGGCCACGTCGGTAAGGCCGTGACCGCGCAGAATGCGCAGGGCCAGATGCGCTCGGAAACCCGAGCGGCAATAGACGATCAGCCGACGGTCGCGCGGCAGCGCTTCGAACTCGAAGCGTAGCTCGTCCACCGGAATGTGCCTGGCGCCTTGCACGTGGCCCTGTTCGAATTCGGCGAGCCCGCGGACGTCGAGCACGACCGGTGGCTTCGCCGAAGACAGCTCGGCTTTCAGCTCAGCCGCCGTCACCAGCGGGCTGGCCTTGGAAATGTCGTTCAGTCCGACGAAGGCGGCCAGGTTCACCGGATCGTTGGCCGAGGAATAGGGTGGGGCATAGGCCAGGTCCAGCTCGGCGAGATCGTGCAAGGTCATATGACCAGCCAGCGCCGTGGCCAGCACATCGATGCGCTTTTCGACGCCTTCGCTGCCAAACGCCTGGCCGCCGAGCAGTCGCGCATCGGAGCGGTCGTAGACGAGCTTGAGGGTCATCTCTCGGGCGCCGGGGTAATAGCCGGCGTGTTGCTCTTTGACGATGATGGCGACGCCCACGCCAAAGCCAGCTTCGCGAGCTGCTTTTTCGGAAAGGCCGGTCATGGCTGCGGTGGCGTCGAAAACCTTCACCACGCTCGTGCCGAGCGCGCCGCCATAGTGCATCTCCATGCCGAGCGCGTTCGAGGCGGCGATGCGGCCCTGGCGGTTGGCAGGCCCGGCCAGCGGGATACGCGCCATCCGGGACGAAACCCGGTGCTTGACCTCGACCATGTCGCCAGCCGCGAAGATGTCCGGATCCGAGGTGCGCAGGAATTCGTCCACGAGCAGTCCGCCGCTCGACCCGAGCATCAGCCCGGCTTGTTTGGCTAGCGTCAGCTCGGCACGAACGCCGACGGAGAAGAGCACCACCTCGGCGTCGATGCGCCGGCCGTCGGCGAGCTCGACCTGCTTGGGTTCGGTCTTCTCCTCGCCCCAGATGCGCACGACCTGCGCGGCGGTGAGCACGTCCACGCCTTGCCGGGCCAGCTCGCCTGCGATGGCGATGCCGAACTCCCGATCCATGGTGGCCATGACCGTAGGCAACATCTCGACGACGGTTACCTTCAGGCCGCGCTTGGCGAACGCTTCGGCCATCTCGAGGCCGATGAAGCCGCCGCCCACCACGACGGCGGAGCGCGGCTGGGCCTTGTCGAGGTAGTCGTGCAGCCGATCCATGTCGGGCACGGTCCACAGTCGGAAGACATGGGCGGCCTTGCCACCCGCGATGGCGGGCAGCACGGGATTTCCCCCTTGGGCCAGAATCAATTGATCGTACGGCAGCGCAGTTTCGCCATTCGCGTTGCGCAGAAGGACCTGCTTGCTTGCGCGGTCGATGGCCGTCGCCTCGGTATTCACCAGCACGCGCACGCCGTAGCGAGCGTCGAAACCCTCGGGCGTCTGCAGGAGCAACTTCGAGTGCTTTTCGATGTCGCGCGACAGAAAGTAGGGCAGGCCACAGTTGGCGTACGAGACGTAGGGGCCGCGCTCGACCAGCGTGATGTCCACTTCCTCGTCGAGGCGTCGCGCTCTGGCTGCTGCCGTAGCGCCCGCCGCAACGCCGCCGATAATCACGAGCTTCTTCTTCATCTGCATGCCCTGTCTGACCTTTTGCGATTGGTTGGAGCCAGCCTCGCGCAGAAGGGTTCTTTTTTCACGCCTTGCGGTCCAACCGTCGTCGGCTTTTCAGGTCGGCCGGCCGAGGACGAGAGTATAGTGAGCCGTCGCAAGGAGAAGCCAATGCGTATTGCTGGTCTGCAAGCTTGTTTCGCCGCGGCTGTCTTGGTGTTCGGGGCGTGCGGGACGAACGGCAAGGGCTCGGGCACTAGCGGCACTGGCGCGACCTCGGGCGGCACCACGCCCAGCGACACCTCGGCGCCGACCCAGATCTGCGACGAGCCCACCCCCTGGACGCTCCCGACAGCGCAACAGACCGTGGGCAGCGGAACGGCTGCGAGCTGCACAGCCGACGCCCTCAAGCAGGCCGTCGCCTCGGGCGGATCCGTCACCTTCAACTGCGGCGACGGCCCGCTATCGATCGCGATTCCAGCGGCCATCCAGGTCGGAAAGGAAACTGCCGTGGACGGAGGAGGCACGATTACCCTCGACGGTGGCGGAACATCCCAGATCTTCGT
>CAZTTW010000842.1:0-2728 GCA_964616265.1 uncultured Myxococcales bacterium
GGCCCCCTGATGTGGTGCTGGGTACTTGGCCTGACTCTTCTAGTTTGGCGACGAAGATGCAAGCCGGACAAAGACGCCGGATAGCCCGGGCAACTTACTTTCGGGTGCATGGCGACCCTATCTGCAAGGAGCAAGAGCAAGATGCCTAACAAAACACGACTTCTCTTGGCGCCTTTAGGCCTTACACTTGTCCTGTCGGCTCCTTTCGCGGGTTGCCGGTCAAGCAACGGCTCTGGTACTGGCGCAGGTGGCAAGGTCGGCAACAGCGGCGGCAACAACACGGGTGGGGTTAAGAGTGGCGGCACCAGCGGCAGCACCGGCGGTTCATCGGGCAAAGGCGGCAACGGTGCTGGCGGTGAAGCGGGCAAGGGCAGCGGCGGGACGAACACGGGCGGAGCAGGCGGCGGGTCCGCTACGGGAGGTGTTGTCGATCGAGGCGGCGCAGGCATGGGCGGCAGTAACGCCGCTGGTGGAAGCGCCGGGAAGGGCGGTACAGCCGGTCGTGCCGGTAGCGGCGGATCCTCCAGCGGAGCCAACGCTATCGATGGTGGATCCGTCACGGACGGCGCGTTCTACGTATCGCCAGCGGGCGACGATTCCAATCCCGGCAGCGCCGACCAACCGGTGCGAACCTTGGCCAAAGCACGCGATCTCGTTCGTGGCCTGAATAGTTCCATAACGACGGATCTGATCGTGTATTTGCGCGGAGGAACCTACCCGCTGACCGAGACTGTCTCCTTCGCCAACGCCGACTCGGGAAAAGACGGCCACTACGTGAAATACGTGGCCTATCCCGGTGAGCAGCCGCTCGTCACGGGTGGAAAGCAGATCACGGGGTGGAAGGTGTTCGACGCCGCCAAGAACATTTACTCGGCGGATGCTGGAACGGCGCCGTTCCGACAGCTTTATGTCAATGGGGCCAAGGCCGTCCGCGCCCGTACTCCCAATCAGGGAGCCAATGGGGGAATCAACTTCGCCAGCACGAAAGACGTGGACTCGACTGCGCATACTATTCTAGTGGACAGTTCCGCCGTTTCGAATTGGAAGAACTTCACCAAAGTCGAGATGCATATGATGGTCGGCTGGGCGGGGTCCATTCTGCGTCTTGCTTCGTTCGCCACGGCGGGTGCCACCGCGAACGTAAAATTCCAGGCGGACGAAGACGCGATCCTATTCATCAGGGCCAATCCCTCGGTAAACCGGGACACGAAGACCCGAAACTATTACTTCGAGAACGCTCTCGAATTCCTCGATTCGCCGGGCGAGTGGTATCTCGATGAAACCAGCAACACTCTTTACTACATGCCCAGGACGGGCGAGGACATGACCACCGCCGTTGTCGTGGCGCCGATCGTCGAGACCTTGGTCCTTGTGCAGGGCACGAGCACCACCGATCAGGCGGCGTACCTCTGGTTCCAAGGGCTAACCTTCGCCCATTCGACCTATATGCGTCCGAGCCAGCATGGCTACGTGGGCGCTCAGGCCGGGCAATACGATATCACCGCAGACGCCAACAACAATGAAACCGTTGGTCGGCCGGGGGCCGGCGTGACGGTGACGAACGCTAACCACATCCACTTCGAACGCAATCTGTTCACTCAGATGGCAGCGACCGGCCTCGAGTTGATCTCGGGCACACATAAGGGCCGGCCTCGCAAATTCAATACAATTACGTCCACGACTTTGGGCAGAGCAAGTGGGCGGACTTTTGCTGTATCCATGGGCTCTATTTGGACGAAGGCTCAACCGGCTTCACCGTGCAACATAATCTTATGAGCAATAGCCCGACCGATGTATTTCAAAACCGGAACGGAGCTAACACCGTCAACGACAACTCGGGCAATCCGAGCGGGGCCGCGAACACAAAGGCAACGGCCGGCATCGAACCGGCCTACGCGGATATCAAGAGCCTCACGGCGCCAATACCGAAGTTCTAACCGAAAAGACCTACACGTCAATCTCGCCCAAACTACCCCTTTGCCCAGGGATGGAGCATAAGGCGTACAAGAGCCCTTTTTTCTTCAGCGAATTGCATCCAACAAATGTCCAATAACAAGCGACCTGTCAACTACGCCGAGGCGCACCTCTTGCCACGCCGAAGATCCCGAACGACAGACACAGCAGGGCCGACTCTTGCCCCATCTACTGCGCGTGCGATCCACCACGATGCCCCACAGGGGAGCGTCCAGCGCATCCAGAAACTGGGTCGCAAGGAGAATCGCCGCTACCCCCGCCGCAGGAATCTCGCAGGCATCAGTGTAGAAATACGGGACATACCAAACGATTCAACAGAAAAGGAGCTGCACAGCAACGTCACTGGCAGCGTAGCTGAGGCGGGTAGTGTTCGTGGTTCGGTTCTGCACCGACCTGTTTCCTGCGGCGACGGCCCAACAAATAGACCCAATTTCGAGCACTACGACCGTAGCAAAGCCAACTTCACTTTGCCAATAATCGTTGTATGCCATCCGGCACAGTGCGGGTGTGGCCCGCAGAGTCCAAGGAGCAAGCTCTATGACATGTCTTCGTTCTCGGCAATTTGACTCTCCGTTCGTTCTTCCTGCGGTTGCACTCTGTTTGTCGTTCGCCTTCGGGTGTTCGAGTTCCAACTCTTCCGGGAATGGTGGAAATAGTGGTGCCAGTTCCGGGGGTGCGTCGGCAAGCGGCGGCAAGGTTGGGACGGGCGGCAGCAGCGCCACGGGTGGGATAGGAGGCCAGTCCGGCTCCGCAG
>CAZTTW010000843.1:0-2725 GCA_964616265.1 uncultured Myxococcales bacterium
GAGCCGGGTACGTCATCCACTTCGACCGGCAGCACGTCGAGGAAACTGACCATCAAGCCGTGCTGCTTGAGGGCATCGTGGGCACGCTCCTGGTCGTCGACGAGAAACTTCATCACGCCGAAGTGGCCACTGTTGGCGATGGTCACCCAGCGAATGTTGACGTGGGCATCGGCAAGCAGCTTGGTGACGAACGCTGTCTGGCCAGGCTTGTTCTCGACGAAGGTGGCGATCAGGCGGACGGGTTGCATGCGCACTCCTAATCAAAGGGTCCGGTTGTCGATCACGCGTTTGGCTTTGCCCTCGCTGACGGGCAAGGTCCCGGGGGCGACCAGGTCGACCTTGGGCTTGGTCAGGATTTCCGCGCGCAGCAGGGCGCCAATTTCGTTTTGCAAGGCCACCACGTGTTCGAGCTGGCCGTCGAAGCCGGCCTCGGCCAGCTCAACTCTGACCGTCATCTCGTCCAGGCCATCCAACACGATGAGGTAGTTGCGCCCGACCTTAGGCACGCTCATCAAAATACGCTCGATTTGCTGGGGATAGATGTTCACGCCCCGAACGATCAGCATGTCATCGGCCCGGCCCACCATGCGCTGGATGCGCCGGCTGGTGCGTCCGCACAGGCAAGGGGCTTCGACGATGCTGGTGATGTCGCGGGTCCGGTAGCGCAGAAGAGGCATGGCTTCGCGACAGAGGGTGGTCAGGACAAGCTCGCCGCGCTCGCCGGGCGGCAAGACGTCGCCCGTGTCGGGGTTGATGATTTCCATCAGGAAGTGGTCTTCCCACAGGTGCATGCCGGACTGGTGCACGCACTCGAAAGCCACGCCCGGTCCGTTCATTTCCGACAGGCCGTACGAGTTGTAGACCTTGATGCCCAATCCCTCTTCGATCTTGCGTCGGGTTTCCTCGGTGTAGGGTTCGGCGCCTACGAACGCGCGCTTCAAGGTCAAATCCTTGCGTGGGTCGATGCCCTTCTTGTCCAGGAAGTCGGCGAAGTAGAGCGCAAAGCTCGGCGTCAAGTGAATGCTCGTGGTGCGGAAGTCCTGCATCAACATGAGCTGCCGTTCGCTGTTGCCTGGCCCGGCCGGAATGACCAGACAGCCGAGCTTCTCGGCGCCGTAGTGGGTGACGAACGCGCCGGTAAAAAGGCCGTAGGTCATCATGTTTTGGAAGACATCCTGGCGGCTCATGCCAGTGCCCACGAAGCAACGCGCGCAGAGCTCGGCGCCGTTGTCCAAATCCTGGCGGGAAAAGAACAGCGCCTTGGGCTTGCCCGTCGTTCCGCTGGATGTATGCAACCGCAAGGTTTCGTCGAGCGGCACGGCCAGCATGCCGGTGGGGTAGCTTGCGCGCAGGTCGGCGCTGGTGGTGAAGGGCAGGCGCGCAAGATCCGCCAAGCTTCGGACGGCGCCGGGAACGACACCAACCTCTTCGAGCTTCTGCCGGTAAGGCGCTACGCGCTCGTAGACACGCGCCACCGTTTGCTGAAGGCGCTTTAGCTGAAGGGCTTCCAGCAAGGGGCGTGCGAGTGTTTCTTCTCGCGGAGCCCAATAGCTTTGGGGTTGGGGCAAAAGCGGCATTGACGGACCGCTATTCTGCCAGAATTCGTTTTCTAAAGCTTGTTCTGTCGGCAGCCTTGACTTACCGTCGTCTGACTTCGTCAGTCTGACCTGTCGAGGATTGTTCGCTGGACCAAGTTGGCAAGTTGGAAGGAGAGGCGCCATGACCACCTACCCGTCGGCTGAAAATCAGGGACCAATCAAGAACAAGGGTTGGACTGTTACGCTGGCCGCCCTTTCCATCAATTTGGTGTTGGGTGTCTTGTACGCCTGGGGGGTGATCGCGAAAGCGCTGGTGGTGCAATGGCATTGGAGCAAGGCGGATGCGGCGCTTCCCTTCACAGTGTCGACCGCAGCCTTCGCGGTAATGATGGTCTTTGCCGGACGGCTACAAGACAAGATCGGACCGCGCAAGATCGCGGCTCTGGGCGGCATCGTGCTGGGGCTTGGGCTTATCGCTTCGTCGTACGCGCAATCGCCGCTGGTCATGCTCGCAACCTTCGGCATCATCGGTGGCGTCGGGATTGGTCTCGGGTATTCGGCGACGACGCCCCCGGCGATCAAATGGTTCCCGCCCAGCAAGAAGGGCATGATTACCGGCATCGTGGTCAGCGGCGTGGGCTTGGCCGCGGTCTACATTTCGCCGCTCACACAATTCTTGCTGAAGGCGACGGATGTCCACCATACGTTCTTGACGCTTGGTCTCGGCACCATCGTGGTCGTGGCGCTGTTGGCGCAATTGCTGGTCAATCCGCCCGTTGGCTTCCAAGCTGTGGCGCTCGCTTCAGCGGAGACCGCCGCCAAGGCGACCCCGGCGGCGCACAAGGCGCTCGACTGGAATGAAATGTTGCGAACATCGCAATTCTATCGTCTGTGGGCCATGTTCATCCTGGCGGCATCGGCGGGGCTGATGATCATTGCCCACGTCGCCATCATTGCCGGTGAGCAGGCGCATTGGAAGTGGGGCTTCGTGCCGGTGGTGTTGCTGGCCATCTTCAATACCGCGGGGCGGGTGGTCAGTGGTTTCCTTTCCGACCGAATCGGCAGGACGCAAACGATGATCCTCGCGTTCGCGCTGCAGGCTTGCAACATGTTCGCCTTTGCCCACTACACCACGCCGGCCCTGCTGGTCTTTGGCTCGGCTTTTACGGGCCTTTGCTACGGGACGA
>CAZTTW010000844.1:0-2722 GCA_964616265.1 uncultured Myxococcales bacterium
TGTGGCGCCGAGCCCGAGCTGCCCGAGGTGCGCGCCGTGGTGCACGTGCACGGCGCCAGGGTGCCGGCCGCCGGCGACGGTTACCCCACCGAGTGGACCGTGCCCGGCGAATCCAAGACCTTCTACTACCCTAATCGCCAGGACGCGGCTTTGCTGTGGTACCACGACCATGCGATGGGCATCGAGCGGCTCAATCAATACGCCGGGCTGTTCGGGCTCTTCACCGTTCGCGACGCTGCCGAGGAAAACCTGCACCTGCCCGCGGGCAAGTTCGAGATACCGTTGGTCGTCTTCGATCGCATATTCAGTGCGGATGGACAGCTTAGCTATCCCATCTCGGACACGCCTGGCGCCCCGTGGGTCTCCGAGGTCTACGGCGACGCCTTGCTCGTTAACGGCAAGCTCTTTCCTTATCTCGATGTCGAGCCGCGCGCCTATCGCTTTCGCGTGCTCAACGCCTCCAACGGTCGGCCGTATTGTCTTTCCCTGTCGAACGGACAGCCCTTCCACCTGCTAGGCACCGACCAGGGCCTCCTGCCAGCACCGGTCGAGCTTCGACAATTGAGTCTGGCCGCAGCCGAGCGCGCCGATGTGATTGTCGATTTCAGCCAGGTCGTCGGCCAGCACGTGACGTTGAAGAGCCAGGCCTTCGAGCTGATGCAATTCCGCGTAGCCGCGGGCACGCGCGGCAAGCCCTATAGACCGCCGGCACGATTGCGTCCCGTGGTCCGCATCGATCCCGCCATGGCTGCCAGGACGCGCACCCTGACTCTCAACAATTACATGGATGGGCACAACGGCCGCATGCTCATGCTCCTCGACGGCAAGCGATGGCACGAGCCGGTGTCCGAGCGGCCCGAGCTGGGCAGCATCGAGATCTGGCGCCTGGTCAACCTGACCGAGGACACGCATCCCATCCATCTGCATCTAGTGCGCTTCCAAATCCTCGACCGCCAGCCTTTCGACGCCGACGAGTACCTGACCTCGGGCGCTCTGAACGTCGGCAAACCGGTGTCGCCCGGCCCCGACGAGATGGGATGGAAAGACACCGTGCGCGCGGAGCCCGGCATGATCACACGCATCATCGTGCGCTTCGAAGGTTATGCCGGACGTTACGTCTGGCACTGCCACTTGCTCGAACATGCGGCGAACGAGATGATGCGACCGTTCGAGGTCGTCGGATAGGCACGTTCCCGAAAGGGGGCAGTTGAGCGAAAGGCAGGCCCGCTGAAAGGAGGTAGGTTCAGTCCAAGGCAAAATCTCCGCCCGCGTTGGCTACTGAGTAGTCTGCGCCCGAAGAGCCGGCACCCGAAGGTTTTGCCGGGTTGACCTCGAGCGCGTCCACGGAAAGCTCGCAAGAGTCGGCGTCGCTGGCAGGATCGTTCTTCACCCACTACCTGAACTCGGGGCTGCTCGGAACCGCTGATCAGAATCGCGACGGTGCCGTGACGCTGTCCGAGCTCTATGCGTATGCGTCGTCGGAAACCCGGGCCGCGACGGTGAGCAGCCCGGCCGGACAGCAGACGCCGACGTTTCAATTCGTGCTCGGTGGCAAGCACGATCTGGTGCTCACCCGTCCGGGAAAGCGCGACGCCCGGTTGGGCACACTGGAGTTCGCCGAGGCCGGGCGCTACATCGTACAGCTCTGGTCCGCCGACGTGCTCTCGGCGCCGGTGGCCGAGATGGTCTCGCACGAGCCGGGCGCGCGCCTCGCCTTGCCGCCGGGCCGGTACCACGTCACCCGGCGCGGCCAACGCGACATCGCCGAGCGCGACGTCGACGTAGCCGGCGGAGACACGGCCACCTTGACCGCGCCCGCCATGACCAAGCATTCATCGAAAGCTGCGGACAAACCGTACCAGCGGAGACGCTCGGCACCAGAGTGTCGTTCGACCGAGCTGGCTCCATGGCATGGACGCCCGATGGATCCGGCATTGTCTATTTGACGACCAAGGATTCAGTGCAGGGAACGGTGCTCCGGCAGCTGCAACTGAACGGTTCGTTGACCACCGAATTGATGACCCTTCCCGAAGCAACCGGGCCCATGGTCGACCGGACTGGACAAATCTGCGTCGGAACGGACGGCCGAATGCAACGGGTGGTCTCGGCGCCAGGCGTGCAGCCGTCATTGGTCCCACTTCCAGTCCCGAGCGATGCCCAGCTTTCGCCCGATGGGCGATGGCTGGCGGCGCAGAATTCGGCGATCCTGTGGGATGTCCAGGCGGGCCAAACGGCCACGCCTTCGATGGTCGGGTTTGCGGGTTGGTCACCGGAGTCGCTCGCGGCGGTTGTCGGCGATTACCCGAACGGGGCTGCGATCCTGTCCCTGCAGTCACTGGCCAGTGCCGTCACGCTGGAGAGCTACTCAATCTCGATTCCGCGGCCCCCCATCCAGCTCGTGTGGGGCGCAAATAGCCCAGTCGAAGTGGCTCAATACGATCCGCCGGTCAGTCAGTGGCCGACATCTTACTGTGTCGGGTGTGTTGGGATCTATTTCATCGACTTGAGCGACGGGAGTCAGCATCCGGTCTTCGATCCGTCGGCGGGTGCGGTCGCGGTCATGACTGAAAGCAAGCCCACGGTGGGATTCACGTTGGCGTGGTTGACGACCTGCCAGGGTTTGTTCAGTACGGTGTGCACGGCGACGCTCTACCGGGTCCGCGTGCCCGACGGCACCACCACGCCGCTGGCCGTCGCGGCGCAGGCGACCGTAAAGCCCTAC
>CAZTTW010000845.1:0-2715 GCA_964616265.1 uncultured Myxococcales bacterium
AGGATCTCCTGCGCCTGGATGGCCGACAGGTCGAAGCTTTCCATCAGGCCGACCTTGGCCGTTTCCGTGTCCTTGGACGACCGAATGAGGTCGATGACCGCGTCGATGTGGTCGATCGCGATCTTGAGGCCCTCCAAGATGTGCATGTGCGCCTTGGCCTTCGCCAAGTCGAACTGCGTGCGCCGGGTGACCACGTCGCGCCGGTGCTGGATGAAGTGCGAAAGGGCGTTCTTGAGCGACAGCGTCTGCGGCCGTCCGTCGACAATCGCCAGCATGTTGATGCCGAACGAGTCCTGCATCGGCGTCATCTTCCACAGGTTGTTTTGCACAACCTCGGGCACGGCGTCCTTCTTGAGGTCGATGACGATGCGCATGCCCTCGCGATCGGATTCGTCGCGCACGTCCGAAATTCCGTCGATGCGCTTCTCGCGCACCAGCTCGGCAATCTTTTCAATCAGCCGGGCCTTGTTGACCTGGTACGGGATCTCGTTGGCCACGATGGACTTGCGGCCGCTCTTGGGATGTTCTTCGATGACCGTTCGGGCCCGCATGATCACGGTGCCGCGGCCCGAGCGATACGCCGCGCGGATGCCGCCGCGCCCGCAGATGAAGCCGCCGGTCGGGAAGTCGGGGCCCGGCACCAGATCGAGCAACTCGTCGACTTCGATGTCGGGGCGCTTGATGATAGCGATGGTAGCGTCGATGACTTCGCCCAAATTGTGCGGCGGAATGTTGGTCGCCATGCCGACCGCGATGCCGGAGGCGCCGTTGATGAGCAGGTTCGGCAGCCGCGTCGGAAGAACCGTCGGCTCGGTCTCTTTGTCGTCGTAGTTCGGCTGAAAATCGACCGTCTGCTTGTCGATGTCGGCCAGCAGCTCCTGGCCGATCTTCTTCATTCGACATTCGGTGTAGCGGTAGGCCGCCGCCGGATCGCCGTCGATCGAGCCGAAGTTGCCCTGCCCGTCGATGAGCGGATAGCGCATGGAAAAATCCTGCGCCAAGCGAACCAGGGCGTCGTAGCAGGCGCTGTCGCCGTGCGGGTGGAACTTGCCGAGGACGTCGCCGACGACGCGCGCGCATTTAATGTAGGGGCGATTCCAGACGTTGTTCATCTGGTGTTGCCCGAAGAGAATGCGGCGGTGAACTGGCTTGAGGCCATCGCGCACGTCGGGCAGAGCGCGTGAGACGATGACGCTCATGGCGTAGTCCATGAACGACGACTTCATCTCCTCTTCGATCGACACGGGAATGCGCGTTCCTCCCGACGAGGGAGGTGCCCCCGGCGGAGGAGGCGTTGGCGGAGGTGGCAGAGTGCCGTCGATGGTTTCCATGCGAAGGCCGGAAACCTATCAAGGAGAGGGCTTTAAGTCACGACTCGCCTACGGAATCGCCCTACAAGCGCCGTGACGTTGCTTGGCTGCGGCCTTGACGTCCCAACGTTCGACACAAATCGAGCAGATCTGAGACCGTTTTGAGTCGGGCGGCCACGGTCAACCGTGAAAGTCGACAGCCAGGAGGTCTCCGTTCCGCGGTTCGTCGAGGAGAAAGTTGGGACCAAGAGTCTGGGCGGTGGAGAATTGTGGTCGTTACTCAATCGCCACCTTCGCAATCGCCGTCGGCGAGACAATCCGCAATTGATATCTCCAAAACAGAACGTGATGCGCACTACATTTGCGACAGCGGTTTCCGGGCTTTTCGCGAGCACCTTGCGCGCGGTCACACTTGCTCTACCGACGGTGACTACATTTCCGTCCAAAAGAAATCCTTCAGAGCCTAAGAAAGCGCACTTATGGATCTTTTTTCTTGCGTCTTTCGGGGGTGGCCACAAAATGTTCCGGCTGCTGCAATGCGCTTGCATTGCGGAACAACATTGGGTTTCGACGGAGGCTATATACATGACGTGTTCTAGAAACTTCAGACGGGTACTCCAGGCAGGTTGCCTGGGACTCATCGGCGCGCTGACAGTCGTCGGCTGCGGCGGGAGCGAATCAAAGCCAACTCCTGATGCGAATCCAGGTACTGGTGGCATCGACGGCGGCCCTGGCACCAAAGCCAACCTTACTGCGAGCCTGACCACCGTTCCTCTTGGCTCGGTAGATGTGGGCAAGACCTCGACGCCTGCCACGGTAAAGATTACCAATAACGGCACCGCTGCTGCCAGCACGGTCACTGTAACCCCGTCTGGCGTAGGCGTTTCGGCCTCCGGTTGTGGCGGCTCATTGGCCATCGCTGCTTCGTGCGACGTTACGATCACTGCGACTCCGACGGCCGCTGGTGCGATCGTCGGTAGTGTCCTCGTCGCCGCTGCAAATGGCAACGCGGTCAACATCTCTGTGACTGGCACGGCCGTCCAGCCGGGCTCGTTCACGGTTGCCCCGAACGCCGTCCCGCTTGGTGATGTTGTGGTCGGAGCCACGGTTCCGGTGTCCGTCACGGTGACGGCGACCGCAGCCATCACTGGTCTTACGGTCGGAGTGCAGGGAACGGACCTCACCCTCGGCACCTCCGCCACTCCGTGCACCGGCACGCTCGCAGCCGGCGCTAGCTGCACAGTCGCCGCTACTTTCACCTCGGCCACGGCTGGATCGCCCACGAACGATGCGATTGTCGTTTCTCAGGGGGGCGTCTCGAAGACGGTTTCCGTGACGGCCAGCGTGCTGCCTCCGGCCAAGCTGGGTGCGACACCCACCAGCGCCGCTCTGACCGCCGCTCCAG
>CAZTTW010000846.1:0-2713 GCA_964616265.1 uncultured Myxococcales bacterium
TCCGTCCAGGCGTAGCTGAGGGTGTCGCCAGCGTCCGGATCGTGGGCCGTGACCGTGGCGGTGAGGGTGGCGCCCGGAGCGACATTGCTCGACGAGAGGACGAACGAGTCGATCAGGGGGAGCGAGTTCTGGAAAGGCGTCGGTGCCGTGGCCTGCTGGGCCGTGATGACAACGGAGGTCACCACGTTCTGGACGATGGAGACACCAGAGGCGACGCCGGTGTACTGCACGACGCTGTTTGTGTCGGTGGCGCTGACGTTGAAGATGTAGCCGGTGCCGACTGGGAGTGCGCCGACGAGCGCGCCCCAGGTCCCAGGGGTGCTCGAAGCGAGCGCGACGGAACGGGGCGCGGGGAGCGCGGGTCCGGAAATCGTGGCGGTTACGCCGGTGACGTTTGCGGCGCTGAGCAGCGTCTTGACGGTCAAGTTCGCGCCGCCAGAGGTCGCCAGTGCCGGGGCCTCCTGCGGGCTACAGCCGCCGAAGACGGCAAGGGTTGCGAAGGCTCCGAGCGGGAGCAATTTCGATAAAGAGAATTTGGGACGATCAAGAAACATGGTGGCCTCCTTACTGGTCGGCCGTGACCATACGGAAGTTCTCGCGGGCGGATGGTCAACTCTCAGCGACGGTTTCGTTACGGGAATTCCAACAAACAAGTAATTGAATGCCAAAATTGCGCATTTCACGCGCGCTGCCCAGAGACACTCAATCGCTACGCGGCGGGGATGGAAGCGTGTACGGCCTCTTGGAAACGGTCGAAGACGATACACCGCGCTGGCGGGCCGTGGCCGATTGGAGTCGCACAGTTTCGTGCTGGTGGCCAGGTTGCGCCCATTGAACAACAGGTCGCGATGACAGAGTGACAAGACGCGCCGCTTTCGGCCGGCCCGGATCTGCGCCGCGCAAAGACGCGGTGTCTGCCATGAGAGCATGTCCCCGCTGTGCCGCGCAAATCGATCGAGGTTCGTCAGGCATCCAATCGGGAAGAGACCACCTCGATGCGAACAGCCACACTGACAGGGACGACAAGAGTTGCGCTTTGCTGCCTAGTGCTCGGGGCCGCTTCTGGCTGCTCCGCACGAAACAAGAGCGCTGCGGATGCGGACAGCGCTTCCGAGGCGATGGGACCCGGTGTGGATTCCGTCAGTCGAGAAACGCCCAGTCTGAGCGTTGCTGGCCCGGACGTGCCCGGTCCGGATCCGCGGCCCTGCGCGGCGATCCCAGCCGCATGTCCATCCCCACAGCCAAGTTACGCCAGGGACATCGCACCCATCTTCGCCGCCAAGTGCACCACATGCCATTCGGAGGAAGTGGACAGCGGCCCGTGGCCGCTCACCGAATATGAGTACATCTCGGATTGGCAATCCGCGGTCCTCGCGGACATCGAATACTGCACGATGCCGCCCGCGGGCGCGCCACCTCTTACCTCGGCCGAGCAGGACGCCATCTTGGCGTGGATCGTTTGCAATGCCCCGGAAAACTGAGATGCGTGGGGCGGCGTTGCCTGTCCCAGCCGTGCTGGCCGTCCTTGCCTTTGGCTGTGGAAGTTCCAGCCCGAGCGTTGCTTCTGGGGCCGGGGGAGGCATGGTGGCAGGCGCGGCCGACGTGCATTGCAAGAGCGAGGCGGGTTTGACCCTCCAGTCGACTAACATGTCGAGCTGCAATTCTTCCGGCCAGCCCGCCGGGCCGGCGGTTTACGGCGACACAATGTACGGTAACGACGGGGATGACGACGACTGCAAGTACCACGTCCATTGGACATCGACTCCAATCCACGAAAACACGCCTATTGTGTTCACTGTGTCCGCCACCAAATTGGCAGAGAACGATGCACCGCTAACCGGCGCCAATACGTCCATCGAATCATTTCTGACAGTCGTCCATCCCGCGCCGCCGCTCAAGCAAACGACGACGGAGAAGCCCCCTGGAACCTACGTCGTCTCGCCGGTGCAGTTCGATGCGCCGGGGCGTTGGACCGTGCGCTTCCACTTCTACGAGACATGTGAAGACTCCCTCCCGGACTCGCCCCACGGACACGCGGCATTCTATGTCGATGTTCCGTAGGGGATTCCACTGTTCACTGCGAAGTTGCCTGGTTCTACTGGCAGGAGCCCTTTCGGCGTGCTCGACGCCCGCGGCAAGTTGCCCGGCGGATTTGCCCGCCAGTTGCCCGGCGGATATTCCAAGCTTCCAAACCACGGTCGCGCCCATCGTCGCCAGCCATTGCACGCGTTGCCATGACGCCGATGCCTCGCAGAGTAGCCTCTCGTTCGCGACCTACGATCTCATCTACGCCAGTCGGAGTGCCGTGCTCGATCAGCTTTACGCCTGCAACATGCCGCCTGCCGGAGCGGCGCAGCTCACGCTGGCGGAAAGGGTTACCGTCCTGACCTGGCTTGTCTGTGGCAGTCCGAACAACTAGTGCGCTGACTGCGGCGTAAGGATCGTGGCGATGTGGACCGCTCAGAGCCGCAAAAGATTCAGCCTAGCCGCAAACCGCAGTTACCACGACGTTGGCGACGTATTCGAGCGCTGCTCTCGAAAGCCTTGCCGCGGATGCAACCACGTGGCCTTGGACATCACGGGGTAGGGCGAGCTGTGGCAATAGGCCGGCCTTGGCAGTCGTATTACCCACCGCGTTCGTTCTAGGGCGAACCGCTAACTAGTTCGCGTTTCTTGCGAAAACTTTGCGCGGCAGCGCCTCGAGGCAAGACAT
>CAZTTW010000847.1:0-2710 GCA_964616265.1 uncultured Myxococcales bacterium
CCGATGGTCGCCCCTCCGCGGACAAGGCACGCGAGATGATTGACGTCGCCATGCGCGAGGGCTCCCATGGTTTCGAATGGCGGCACCGCAGGCTCGACGGCCGCGAGTTCCCTGCCTCGGTTCTGCTCACGCGCCTGGAGTTCGCGGGCCAGCGCTTGGTGCAGGCAACCATACGCGACATGAGCTCCACGGAGCTCGCCCTGTCCGCGTTGCGCGACAGCGAGGAGCGGTTGCGCCTTGCTGTCGAGGCGACGGGCATGGGCACCTACCACTGGGACCACTCGACCGGAAAGATCGACTATTCACCGGAATTCTTGGCCCTGTACGATTTACCTCCCAATGGCACCTTGCCCTTGGGGCCGGATCTGATCCCCGTGGTGGTGCTCGACGAGGATCGCCCGATTTTCCAGGCGGCCATGGCAGCCGGCAACGATCCTCGGAGCGACGGGGTGATGGAGGCGGAATTTCGCATCCGCAGGCCTGACGGTTCCATCCGCTGGTTGGCGGCGCGAGGGCGAACGGCGTTCGACAGCTCGCCTGGCGTGCGGCGCCCAACCAGGGCCGCCGGGATGCTCATGGACATCACCGAACGGAAGCGGGCCGACGAAGCTCTACGCCGCTACGAGATGCTGGCGCGCCATAGCCGGGACACCTTGTTCTTCGTGCGGCGCCACGACGGGCGCATCCTGGACGCCAACGATGCTGCCTTCGCCGCCTATGGATACACACGCGACGAGATGCTGTCACTCTCGATTCGCGATCTTCGCGCTCCCGACATGCAGCCACTGACCGAAGCACAAATGGCACTCGCCGACTCTGTCGGCCTGCGCTTCGAGACGGTCCATCAGCGCAAAGACGGCAGCACATTTCCGGTAGAGGTCAGCGCTGCGGGCGCGACGATTGGCAGGGTCCGCACGCTGATGAGCGTAGTGCGCGACATCAGCGAGCGCAAACGGGTCGAGGAGACTTTGCGCGACAGCGAGGAGCGGCTGGACCAGATCTTCAACAGCGCCAGCAACGGCATGGCGTTTTCCGAGCCGGAGAGCGGCAAGCTCCTGAACGTGAACGACACGTGGGTTCGACAGACTGGCATTTGCCGCTCCGATGCCATCGGCAAGACTGCCTTTGAGCTGGGGCTGTGGCCGAGCAAGGACAAGCGCGATGCGTTCTACGCAACACTCTTTCGCGAAGGGCGTCTGCTTGAATACGAGGCAACCCTTTTGTGCCGAGGCGTGGAGCGGCACTTCGCATTCAATGTCGAATTCGTGAACCTGCGCCTCGGCCGATTCCTGCTGTGGGAGCTCCGCGACATTACAGAGCGGAAGCGGGCCGACCAGGAGATCGCGCTGCTGAAGCATTCCATCGACGTTCACTTCGACGCAGCCTATTGGACCGACAGTGAAGGTAGGATCCTCTATGTCAATCAGGCTGGCCACAAGGCGCTAGGCTTTGAGCATGGCGAGCTGATTGGGAAGACGCTCTTGGATGTAAACCCCAAGTCCACACCCGATCGGCTAAAGAAGACCTGGGAAATTCTGCGCGCGGAAGGAGCGTACCGGGTTGAATCCGCCCACCGCCGCAAGGACGGCAGTGAATTCCCCGTGGAGATCCAAACCTCGCACGTGCGCTTCGACGGGAAAGAGTACAGTTGTGGATTCGCCCGCGACATCAGTGAGCGCAGGCGGGCCGAGGCGGCGCTGCGCGAGAGCGAGGAGAAATTCCGCGCCTCTTTCATGACGGGTCTGGACGCTGTCTTTTGGGCCAGACTGGAGAACGGGCAGATTCTGGAAGTCAACCGAGTCTTTGAGATTCTTTCCGGCTACTCACGCGCGGAGGCCATCGGTAGGACTGCGCACGAGCTTGGACTTTATTGCGACCCCGGCGATCGTTCGAGAATGGTTTCCGAGGTCAGAGAGAAGGGCTTTGTCAGAGACCTGGAATTCAAAATCAGACAAAAGGGCGGACAGATCGTCACCGTGTCTTTTTCCGCCAGCCTGGTGCTGAGCTCAAGCCAGCAGTTCCTCTTCGGGATGGCCAGAGACATCACCGAGCGTAAGCTCGCCGAGGAAGAGACAGCCAGACTCACGAGCCAGCTTCAGCAGGCGCAAAAGATGGAATCCGTGGGCCGACTGGCGGGTGGCGTGGCCCACGACTTCAACAACATGCTGGGCGTGATTCTCGGGCATTGCGAATTGGCCTTGGAGAAAGTCAATGCCTCGGACTCACTCCATGGCGACCTGGTGAACATTCAGGCGGCGGCGCAGCGATCCGCCGATCTGACGCGGCAGCTTCTGGCGTTTGCACGCAAGCAGACCGTTGCGCCCAAGGTGCTCAGCCTGAACGATACCGTCTCGGGCATGCTGAAGATGGTGAAGAGGCTCCTTGGCGAGGACGTCGAGCTCGAATGGCGGCCGGGGAAGAACCTGTGGCCGGTCAAGATCGACCCGACGCAGATCGATCAGATTTTGGCCAACCTGTGTGTCAACGCCCGCGACGCCATCGCCAATGTCGGCAAGATCGCCATCGAGACCGGAACCAAAGTCAGGACGGCCGAGAGTACCGACGCTCCGGCGGGCGCGGCGCCCGGACACTACGTTTGGCTTTCGGTGACCGACGACGGTTGCGGCATGGATCAGGCCACGCTTACGCACGTCTTCGAACCCTTCTTCACCACCAAAGAAGTCGGCAAGGGAACCGGCTTGGGCCTGGC
>CAZTTW010000848.1:0-2707 GCA_964616265.1 uncultured Myxococcales bacterium
CGCGGCGACCTTTCGCTTGGCCGAGATCCTGCGGGCAAGCGATGAGCACGACAAAGCCGATCAGGCGCTTTTCCGATGGGTCGAGGCTTCTCCGGAAGACCGAGATGCGCTTGGCCAGATGCGCGACATCTTCGTGTCTTCCGAACGCTGGGAGTCTGCGGCGAACGTGTGGGCGCGCCTCGTGCACATCGAGGAGGGCGAAGCCCAGGCGCAGGCGGCGCTGGCGCTCACCGATATCTGCGAAAAGCTCGGACGCGGCGAGGACGCGATTCCATGGCTCGTCAGCGTGCTGGCGCATCTGCCGGGACACCGTGGTTTGCAAGCTCGTCTTGCCGATCTGTACGCAAGGACGGGCAACGTTGCCGAATCGGCTCGCCTGCGTAACGCGATGGCCGACAGCGAGCCCGACGAGAACGAACGCTTCTCGCTTTACGTGCAGATCGGACAGACACTGCTCGCGGTGGGCGAGGGTACCGAAGCGGTCGTGGCGCTCGAAAAGGCACTGGCGCTTCGAGCCGGCGATCGTCCTGCGCGCGCGCTACTCCTCGATGCGTACACGTTGGCTGGCGCACTCGACCGCGCGATCGCGATTCTCAAAGAGCTGCTGGCCGACGCGAAAGCCATGAAGGCCGAGGAGCTGGCGCTGCTCTACCAGCGCCAATCCAAGCTCGCGGCTGCCATGGGCGACAAGGACGGCCAGTTGCAAGCGCTCAAGAAGGCGCTGGATGTCGATCGGCGAAGCATTTCCATCGCGAACGAGCTGGCCGATTTGGCCGAGTCTATCGGCGACGATGAGCTGGCGCTGCGAGCGTTGCGCGTGGTCGCCGCGAATCCGGTGAAAGACGCCAAAGTGCTCTCGCTGGCCTATTTCCGCCAGGCGCGCATCGCCCATCGGGCCAAGGATCGCTCGCGCGCCATCATCTTCGTCAAGCGCGCCTTGCAGGAGGATCCGCAGCTCGACGAGGCCCGCGCGCTCCTCGATCAGCTTCGCTAGAAAGCTTGTGAAAAGAGGTCGTCGCGCCCGCGCGAATTAGGCGCTCTCCGCGGCGTCCTCGCGGTGAGCACTGCCTTTCGCCGAGTTTTACTGCACCTTTTTTCGAAATCGGTTACGGTCGTGGTGCAAAACCGCGGGAATGTGGTTTCGTTCCAACACAAGATCAAGGAGACACAATGGCTAAAGGTCCTCTTTCCAAGTCCGCCCTCATTCAGATGCTCGCTGACAAGTCGCCGAGCAAGCTCTCGCGCAAGGACGTCAAGGGCATCCTCGAGGCAGTGGCCAGCATCGGTCATACCGAGCTGAAGAAGAACGGTCTGTTCGTGGTTCCCGGCCTCGTCCGCATGGTCGTGGTGAAGAAGCCGGCCACCAAGGCGCGCAAGGGTATCAATCCCTTCACGGGCCTCGAGACGATGTTCAAAGCGAAGCCCGCCCGCAAGGTCATCAAGGGCCGCCCGGTCAAGGCCGCCAAGGACGCCGTCGCCTAAGCAGTTTCGTGATTGCGACCTGGGCCGTACCTGTGGCCCAGGTCGTGGTCGATACGCTGGAGCCCTCGGGGGCTAGAATCCCGAAGGACAGGCAGCTGTCGTCAAAGCGCTCACGCAGTCGGAGACGCGCTGGCTTCCGCCAACCAGGTTCAGGCAGTAGGTCATATCCGCCTTCGTGCTTGGCGGTGCAAGGCAGTCAAGCATGCCCTTGCACTTGGTTTCGAGCAGCGTCGAATTGTCTTTGCATGCACTGCACCCTGGAGCGGATCCATAGACATAGTCACTATTGATGATTTGGTTGATGCAATTGCCAGCGTCGATAACCCCGCCGTCACGACTCGGTTCGGGCGCCGGTTCGGGGCTTGGCTCTGGTCCTGGTTCGGGCGTTGGCTTGGGCTGCGCTTCGGGTACTGCATCTCCTGGCAGCGGCTGATCCGCTGCAGCGTCGCCCAGCGCAGACGGATCACTTGCGGAGTCGCGAGTGTTGCCGGTATCGCCGCCAGCGGCATCCGTGTCGACGTTGTCGGTCGACTCGGCGATGGTGCGAGCGTCGAAGGCAGCATCGGCAGCGCTGGCTCCCGGGGGTAGGTCGGCAATCGGGCCGGAGTCGGCGTTCTGCTTGCCGTCGTTGCCCGCGTCGGAGCGATCCTTGGCGTCGTCAGTGCAAGTGCCGTGGGCAGCGCACGTTGCGACGCTCGACGGCTTGTTCAAGCCTACACAGTTGGCGCTCAAGACAAGTACGCTGGAAGCAACAGCCACTAGTCCAATTGTCCGTCGCGACAGTGCAAGAGACTTCTTAACTGCCATCCCCATCACAGCTTACATCGTC
Source organism: uncultured Myxococcales bacterium (assembly GCA_964616265.1). Lineage (GTDB taxonomy): Bacteria > Myxococcota_A > Polyangia > Fen-1088 > Fen-1088 > Fen-1118. The sequence continues at coordinate 2,312 of CAZTTW010000848.1, forward strand.
GAGATTCATTCGCAGCTTAACGAGCCAGCTTCCTCAAAATTGCCTCGGCGAACGGAAATGCGTGGCGCGCCGGCGGCGAGAGGCTCGTTGTTGTCGAGGATGCGGGCTAAACTGCACGCCATGAATCGCGTCCTTTCACGGTCGTTCATCTTAGCAGGGTTAGGCGCAGCACTTGTCGTTGCCATTGGAGTTCGCGCCGCGCGCGCGGACGACGAGGATCGCTCGCACCAGAACCAGCGGGGCAGTCGCCAAGGTCCGGCACCGCAGGGACAACCCGCGCAGCCGCCGCACCAGCAAGCGCAGCCTGGGCAACCGCAAGCACCGCAAGGCCACCAGGCGCCGCCGCACCAGCAGCCTGGACAACCTCAGCCGCAAGGATCGCAAGGCCACCAGGCG
>CAZTTW010000849.1:0-2706 GCA_964616265.1 uncultured Myxococcales bacterium
CGGACTACGAGATCAAAGGTGTCATCGGTGAAGGCGGGATTGGAATCGTCTACCGCGCTCGGCACTTGGTAAGCAACCGGCCGATGGCCATCAAGGTGCTGCACGAATACTGCGGCCGGCAGACGGATTTGGTCGAGAAGCTTTTCGTCGAGGCCAAAGCTGCCAGCCGCATCCATCACACCAACCTTACCGACGTAACAGACTTCGGCACGGCCGCGGACGGATCGGTCTTCGTGGCGACCGACTACCTCGACGGGGAGAGCCTCGAAGATCGCCTGCGACGCGTTCACCGGTTGCCGCTTTTCGACGCCATCAACATCGTCAAGCAGGTCGCGCATGGCTTGGGCGCCGCGCACGAGCTCGGGATCGTCCATCGCGATCTCAAGCCAGCGAATATTTTCCTGTGCTCTCGCGAGAGCCGTCGTCGCATCGTCCGTCGAAGTAAGGAGACGGGGATGCGCTTTACGATCGTGCCCGAGAAGACCTTCGATCTCGTCAAGCTGCTGGATTTCGGGGCTTCCAGCTTCATCGACTTCGATCCAAACGCGCAAACGCCCGCCGAGGTGGTTTGCCGCAGGCCCTATTATTTGTCGCCCGAGCAAATTCAAGGGCGGCCAACCGACCAGCGTTGCGACATCTACGCCCTGGGTGCTGTTTTTTACCAGATGGTCACCGGGACTCTTCCCGTCGGCGGCGAGACCGTGCCTGCGATCATCAACGCTCTCGCGAAGAGCTCGGTCATCGCGCCCAGTCGCCGTGCCCCCGAAGCCGGAACTAGTCTGCGCATCGATAGTCTGATTCTGAAATGCCTGAATCGGAATCCCTCGTTGCGGTTCGCGAGCACGACCGAGCTTTGCTCGGCTCTCGACGAGTGCCTGGGCGATTGCGCGTATCTCCGGGATGCGCACCGGCTGCCGGGCATTCAGTTCTCTGGCATCGATTTGTCGCAGGCCTCGTTGGAGGCACGCCAGAATGCGGCGCCGGCGACGCCGGCCGAGCCCAAGCCCCCAGCGGAGCCGATTGCGAAAGCCGCTAAGGTCGGGGCGCAGACCATCGCTTGGGGAGCAATCCTGAACGAGGCGCGTGCCACCGCTGCTCGCGTGCCACCGCCTGCTGTCCCGTCCGTCCCGAAGGAAGAGACCGAGGCTAAGCGCGAGGCGCAAGTCGACGGACAACGCGTGGAGACCGGCGAAGTGCGGTCCCCGGCGAAAGGCGCTCAGAAGGTGATCGTAGTGTCGGGAGCGCCGGCGCAGGCGGAAACGACGGCGACAGCGACGGCGACGGCGACGCCCGCGATGGTGGCCACACCTGTACTCGAAAAATACGAGCGCTCGCCAGCTCCGTGGCTCATCGCGATCGGAGGCGTTTTGTTGGTTGGCCTCGTCATCGCATTTTGGCCAGAGCGAGGTGGAGCAAACCGGACCGCGCAGCCGGCGGCGACAATCGCAACACCTGCCTCGGCGCCTGCGGCGCCGGAACGCCCTGCCGCAATCGCTCCGGCGGCGCCACCGGTTGCGCCGGCACCAAGTGCCCCTGCGGCGGCTGCGCCGGCTCCGGTTCCTGCCGTTCCTGCTGCTCAGGCCGTTCCTGCTGCTCAGGCTGTTCCCGCAACCGTGCCAGCAGTAGCCGCACTCGAGCCTCCTGCTCCAGCTGTTCGTGCGGCCGCGCCGCAAGCCGAGGAAAGTCCAATTCGCGGGGCCAAGGCCGCCGCGCCCGCAAGCCATCGCAGCCACCACAAGAAAGAGCGTGGAGCAGTGGCGCTGAACTCCCGGGTATCCGACGAGCGCTCTCCCACTGGCGAGCCGGCGACCACTGCTGAAGTCGCGACGAAGGCCGAGACGGAGCCGGAGTCTGCAGCCGATCCGTTCGCGCCAAGCGAGCCCGAGGCGTCCGAAGGCGCGAAAGGTTCGCCGAAAGGTTCATCCTTGAGCGTCGAGGATCGCGTACGTGAGGCGCAGCGGGCGTCGCACAAGAGTAACCACAAGTCCGCCATTCGGAAGGCTCGGGCCGTGCTCAAGGCCGAGCCCAAGCCCGCCCAGGTCGTGCAGGCGTATCAGATCATCGCGACTTCCTCGTGCGCGCTTGGCAAGGTCGCCGCCGCCCGCGAAGCCGCCTCTCATCTCGACAAGCCGGCGCGCGCCGCGGTCAAGTCGGCCTGCAAGAAAGACGGCGTGGCAATCGAGTAGGGCCCCGCGTAAGACGTCGGCCACCGCCTGCTGATGATCGCTTCAGCGAGCGGCGCCGTGCCCGCGCATTAGCTTCGACCGCGCTTTGCCCCACCGGCCTGGCTTGGACAGTCCGCCGCCGGCAGCTTGAACTGTTCCACCATGCGCGTGAGCTCACCAGCCAGCTGTAGCAGATCGCGCGCATTGGTCTCCACTTGCTCGCCGCCCAGCCGGATCTCGCCAACCGCCACATTGACCCCGGCGATGTCCGCCGCAATCGAGCGGGACGCTTCGGCCGAGTGGGCGACACCACGATTGGCCTCGGTAACACCCGTGGCGGCTTGGGCGAGTTGCTCGGCCACACCCGTCGTCAATTCGGCCTGTCGGTTCATGGCCGCCGCAGTTTCCGCCATGGTGCCGCCCACCTCGTGAATGACGATGGCGATGCCTTCGAGGTCGCTGATGGCTGCGTTGGTGGACGATTGAACACTGGCGATCTTGTCCTTGACGTCCTGGGTGGCGGCCGCGGTTTGCTGGGCCA
>CAZTTW010000850.1:0-335 GCA_964616265.1 uncultured Myxococcales bacterium
GCGAAACCATGCTCATCGAGCGCATGCCCAAGAGCTTAGGGTAGAATGAGCGCACTGGGGAATCCGAATCTACTCGTTTCCGAGCCCGATCGCGCTCTCTATTCCCGAGCCAGCCATTCTGCGCGGGAGGCTGACGAACAACTGGTGCCGGAGAATCGTAACCGTCCAGCTGCCGAGCGGCTTCGCACTTTGCGCCAATGGTGATAGCTTCGCACCACATGACTACGAAGGGCACGACCATGCGTTCGCTGATTGTCTCCGCCTGCTTTGCGGGCGGTCTGCTTGCATCTTCGCCCGCGTCGGCGGCCAACAAGAATCAGACTAAGGAGCGTCAA
>CAZTTW010000850.1:345-2703 GCA_964616265.1 uncultured Myxococcales bacterium
GCGTCAAGCGAAGAAGGCGTGTCTGTCGGGCGACTACGCCAAGGGCGTCGGCATTCTTGCGGATCTATTCATTGAGAGCAACGACCCTACATTTTTATTCAATCAGGGGCGATGTTATGAGCAGAACGTCCGCTACGTCGAAGCGGCCGAACGATTCAAGGAATACCTGCGTAAGGCCACGCATCTGACCGCCGATGATAAGGCCGACGTAGACAAGCACATCGCCGACTGCGAAGCCGCGGCGGCCAAAGGGCAGGCGCGCAATACGCCGGTGACCGAGCCATTTCCAACCGTCGCACCGTTGCCGGCTGTCGCCGCCCCGGTGGCCGGTGCGCCACTGTACAGTCCCGAAAGCACGCAGACGACGTCCGCTTCTAACCTGACGAGCGTGCCTCGGCAGAGGCCCGCGGACACTTACGGATGGCCCCACACAGTCAAATGGGTCGCCGCAGGCGTTGCGGTTGCGGGGCTGGGGTTCGGCGTCGTCGAACACCTTCGCTACTATTCGAAGAACCAAGACTACAACAACGATCCCACCTGCCCAAGCGCGGCTGGTTGCAAGCCCCTGGCGGATTCAGCCGACCTGGCTCACACGCTCGCCATTGTTGGCTACGGCACGGCCGCGGTGGCGACAGGCGTAGCGCTCACGCTCTGGATTCTCGATTCGCCGGCGCACGAATCGCAAACGTCGGTCGGATTTGCGTGCGTGCCCACGATAGCCGGGGTTGCCTGCAACGGCCGCTTCGAGTGACCCCAGCGGCACCGCCGCCGTCGCCATCCGCACCGACATGAGCAAACCCACTTGACGCGCGTGGCCGACCCGGTAGAGTTCTCTCCTAACCATGGCATTGCTTGGGAGCGACACCGCGGTCACCGGGCCCTTCCCAAAGGGCGTGCTGCTCTTGGAAACGCTCCGAGGCCGCGATGCCCTGGGCGCACCGTTCGTCTACGACCTGGCGCTGCTGTCGAAAGACCCGGTCATCGCTCCCGACGACGTCATCGGCAAGCCGCTTGCCGTGAGCATCGCCCTGAGCTCGGGCAGCGAGCGCTTCTTTCACGGCATCGTGACCGACTTTCGCAAGGTCGGCGTCACGCGGCTGCACGCGCGTTATCTGGCCCGGCTGCAGCCGCAGTTGAGTCTGTTCGACCACACGCGGGACTGTCGCGTTTTCAATGAGGCATCGCAGACCGCCCTTTCTATCGTGAAGGCCGTGCTGGCCCAGCGCGGACTTACCGACGTGGACGCCGATTCCATCGGCGACCACACGTTTCGCGCTCGCGAGCTGTGCGTTCAGTACCGGGAGAGCGATCGCAACTTCGTGCAGCGGTTGCTAGAAGAGGAAGGCATCTACTATTTCTTCAGGCACGAGGAAGCGAAGCACACGCTGGTGTTGGCCGACTCGATTGACGCGCACAAAGTTCCAGATGGCTATGAGAGCGTTCTCTATCGACCGAAAGAACGCAAGGTGGCGGCCGCCGACGAACACTTTTGGGGATTGATTGCGCGCAAGTCGCTCTATCCCGGTCGGCACACGGTCCTGAATGGCTACGACCCGACGCAGATGCGGCCTAAGCAAATGCAGTTTGGGCGTGACACCTCGGAAGACCTGGTGACAGCCTATCCGTTCGAGCATTACGACTATCCGGGGGGGCTCTCCAATCCAGACGAAGCGCAGCGCGAGGCCGTGTTGCGGACCGAGCGCCGACACGCTTCGACTCTTACCGTCGAGGCGGAAGGCAACACCATGGGTCTTGGCGTCGGCGACCTGGTGTCGTTTCGGCGCGGCGCGGACGGCGCGCTAGATCCCTTCTGGAAAGAGTCGGACTGGGACAGTCAGTATTTGATTGTCAAGGCAAGCTACAGTCTCAGCATCAACCAGCTTGAAACTGGGCAGGTGGCAGACTCGGACGAGCCATTTCGGGCGCGCTACCAATTGATCGACAGCAAGATGCCATTTCGCCCGGAGCACACCGCCCTCAAGCCCGAGATGCCCGGACCGCAGACCGCCCTCGTCGTCGGTCCTGCGGGCGAAGAGATCTGGACCGACAAGCTTGGCCGCATTCGTGTGCAATTCGATTGGGATCGGGAAGGCGCCCACGACGAGAAATCCACGTGCTGGGTGCGCGTCGCGCAGGCGTGGTCCGGCAGCAACTGGGGCGCCATCTACATTCCGCGCATCGGGCAGGAAGTCGTCGTGCGCTTTCTCGAAGGCGATCCCGACCGGCCCATTGTGACCGGCGCTCTTTACAACAAAGACAATAAGCCACCCTACGATTTGCCGACCAACCGCACTCAAAGCGGCATCAAAAGCCGCAGCAGCAAAGGCGGCACGGCAAACAACTTCAACGAGCTGCGCT
>CAZTTW010000851.1:0-2698 GCA_964616265.1 uncultured Myxococcales bacterium
CAACAATGGGGCGATGTAATTGTCGTACCGGGGTGAATGTAATTGACAGTCAGCAAGAAATGAAGCAGACGCTTGCCCCAGACCAGTTTCGACGTGCGACGGACTGTATCGTGCATGCGAAAAGTTGCGCGGAGGTCGAAGGGTGCCGAATCGGAATGGACCTACGCTCGCTTGGCAACGCTTTTGGTGATTTCTTGAAGGGAGTGTTCCGGTCCGTAGGGCAGCCAGAGAAGTAGGTTGGTCCCAGTAATCGATCGTCTACACAGCCGGGCCGATGAGCGGTGGTGAAGTTACTTCCTCGCATTCGGGGGTCAGCGGTTGCTGCTGCCTCCCGCCTTCAGCATAGCCGCCAACTCACGAGCGTTCGTCGCGCCGTAGTTCGCGTAGCAGTTGTTCATCAGAACGTGGACTTCGCGGCTGCGCTCGGCGACCGCGTGTATCTTGGGCAGCCACTCCGCTAGCTCCTCGCGGCTGTAGAGGTAGCGGAACCTTTCGACCACGGGGATGCCCTTTGCCTCCCAGGTCTGGGCGCGCCGACCGTGGAATCGGATGATGGCTGCGTCCGGTGACGTGACCAGCGCGAGCGGGGGCACACTGCTTGGCAGGCCCTGGGGCCCGTCCGTCATCACGAAGGGGAGGGCGTTGTCAGAGAGGAACCGTATGGTTCGGTCCAGACCTTTGGCATCGAACCAGGCACCATTGCGCAACTCGACCGCGCAGCGGAGCGGGGCCAGTCGCTGCTTGGCCTCGATGATGGCGTCGCGGCTTTCGCCGCCCGGAAAGAACCAAGGCGGATACTGCAGCATGATCAACCCGAGCTTGCCGTTCGCCCATAGCGGCTCGAGCCCCGCCACGAAGCTTCGCCAAACGTAGTCCCGAATGTCGGGCGGCAGATCCTTCGCATAAAGACGCCGCTTCGATCGCAGCTCTGCCGGCAACATGCTCTTGATGTCGGGCGGTAGCCGCTCGGTCTCGCTCGGGTGTCCGGTCATGAGTGCGTTCGCCTTGGCGTCGAACACAAAACCCTGCGGCGTGCGCTTGAGCCATCCCTCGGCCACGGGCGCAGTGGGCAGAGCGTAGTAGGTGGCGTCGATCTCGACGACGGGAAAGTTGCTGGCGTAGTAACCGAGTCGCTTCTCTGCCGAGGAAACCCCTCGCGGGTAGAAGACGCCGGGCGCCGTCATCGTGCGGTCCGTCCAAGACGACGTGCCTACCAGGACCGTCGCTCCCGACGGCAGAGCAATCGGGGCCGTTGCCGCTTGCTCGACGGCCTGGGCGCGCACGCCCGCTGCTGCCGGACCGGGGTCGTGGACAGCGTCTTCGGGAAGCATGTTTTGAGGTTGGGCCGCGGACACGCCAAATGCCAGGCCTGCCTACGCCGGTTCGTAATGGGGACCTGGTCTCACGCGAGAAGAGCTTTGGCGTCAACGGGCTTTGGGTGTGGCAACCACGGTAGGTCGACGGGAATCCGAGCTCGCCTGCGTCGAACCGCTCGCTCTTGACTAACTTACAAATCGTAAGCACACTTAGAGCATGGTCATGGAAATTCTAGGGCATCCGGATTATCTGCGCGTGTTGAGTGCGTTGCGCGGAGCGGATGGGCTGCGCTTCAGCCAGATTCAGAAATCCCTGGATCTCAACCCTACCCAGGTCAATCGCGCCCTGAAAGTATTGGCCAAGGGTTTGTGGATCATACCTCGCACCCTGCCCACGGACGCAGGCCGCATTCCGGTCGAGTACAGGCTAGGAAAACGGGGAGCTGTAATGCTTGAGCTATTCGACAATCTTCGGGTTCAAGCCGAGCGTAGGCGCGCGGAGCTTGGCGCCGCCGAGGTAGACGAGCTTCGCAAAGTGTGCGGCTGACGACCAGACATGGCGACGGTCTTCGTATTGGGCCCGAGCTTCTTGCAGTCGGGCGAGAAGGCTCTTCTGCGAGTGCGCCAAGAGCTGGCCGACATATTTCGCGAGGGAAGCCAGCACGCCTTCCTGATGGAGGAGCAGCCGGACAGGAAGGGCGAAGACATTGTCGACAAGTTCTACAGGCTCGTGGAGGAGAACGCCGTCTCGGACATTGTGGTGTACTGGCCCGACGGCGCAAAGATGCAGACGACCTACGACGAGTTGATCCTGCTGAGAGCCCGGATGGACGTCATGAAGGTTCCGACGATCTGGATTCTCCACCACGCCTCTGTTGCAACCATCACGGAGGACGAGTTCACGGTGAACGAGCCCGGTAATCGAAGCCGATATCTCGACGGTGTGGCCAGGCTTGGTGTCCGGCCCTTGGTGTGGGATACCGACCAGGAATTACGAGATTTGGCGCGACTGCTCGCCACGGAGCTCTGAGGCCGCTTTCGGGCTTGGTCCTGAAGGTTGGCCAACAGCCTGTTGGACAAATTCCCTGGCGTCACAACCTGGTTCTTCTGACTAGGCTGAAGGATCGTGACGTGCGCGTCGCCTTCGGCACGGCAGCGAACACCGTCATGCAGAGGTTTCAATACACGCTCGGCCACGAGGGGCCAAACGACAGTGAAGGACTTCACGAAGCCGATTATTCGTCGCGTGTTTCAATCCACGCTCGGCCACGAGGGGCCGAGCGACCGTGAACAGCTCCATCGACGCCAACATGGTGCAGTTTCAATCCACGCTCGGCCACGAGGGGCCGAGCGACCAACAGCTCTCTTTGCCATCGCCGCCG
>CAZTTW010000852.1:0-2697 GCA_964616265.1 uncultured Myxococcales bacterium
TGCTTGAGATCGGCCCAGGCTTCGCCTTTGCGGCTCTCGTCGCGCAGGAGAAAGGCCGGATGGTAGGTCGGCATCACCGGGATCTCGTGGTAGGTGCGGAGGTTGCCCCGCAGTCGAGTGATGGGCGTGGTCTCGCCGCACAGGAAGTGCGCCGCAAATTTACCGAGCGCGACGATCACGCGCGGCTGAACGACGGCGATTTGCGTGCGCAAGAACTGCTCACAGGCTTCGATCTCGTCGGGCTCGGGGTTGCGGTTCTGCGGCGGCCGGCATTTCAAGATGTTGCAGATGTAGACCTCGGACCGCTCGTAGCCCATGGCCTTGATCATCTTGGTAAGCAGCTGCCCGGCTGCCCCCACGAAGGGCTCGCCTTGCGCATCTTCGTCCGCACCGGGTGCTTCGCCAACGAACATCAGATTGGCCTCGGCATTGCCGGTGCCGAAGACGATGTGCTTGCGAGTCTTGGCCAGCTTGCAACGCTGGCAATCGCCCATCTCGCCGCGCAGAGCATTGAGCCCGCGCGCGCTATGCAGGACCTGGCCTTCGTCGTAAAGGACCGGCGGCGGCGTGGGCAACGGCTTGAGGGGGTCGTCATCCACTACCGGCGCCTCGGATTTCGCAGTAACGGGCGATGGTCGTGCCGAGACTCCGACCACGCCCCAGCGCTGCCTTGCCTCGAGGTGCGTGCGAAAGCGCGCCGTCAGCTCGCGCAGTTCGTCGATCGGCTCGGACAACTTAGATCTTCCCGAGAATCGAGGCCGTCGCCATCGAGTAGTAGAACGTCGCCGCCGTCTCGGCGGGATAGCCGCGCATGCGACCGATGGCACCGTTTTCCACGCGCTCGTCGAGCTCGTCCATCAGGATCTTGTAGGCATCGAAGAAGACCTGATCCGTCGAGATGGAAAAGGCGTAACCCAAGGTCGCCGCCGCGCAAGCATTCCAGCAATTTTCGTCGAGCGGACGCGACACGAAGGACGGCGGCACCGCCGGTGCAACACGCTCGCGCAACCAGGCACCGACGAACGGAATCGGACCTTCGGCGCCAATCACGGCCAGGACCCGGGTTGCGGTGGTGCACGAAAAGTCGAACAAGCCATCGCGCACGCTCATCTCGGCGGCGAAAGGCGGCGGAGTCTTCATGCCAAACGCGGTTTCAACGAACCGGCGCGCCGTCGCGCCCAGGCCGCGGTCGCTGGTGGCGCGAGCGTACTCGCCCAAGGTCCAGGCCAGAAATCCCGGATCCTTGAATTCCCGTCCGTTGAGATTCTCGAGATCCGTGACGTAGGCACCAAGCAGTCGTGCCGCCGAGGCAACGCGCTCTCGCCGCACGCTTTCGTCATCGACGACTTTGTGACCGTCGCTGGCCATCCAGGCGCGCAAGACCATGGCGCAGTCGTAGGCCGCTTCGTCGCTGGCATGCGCGCCGAGCGAGCGGGGAATGAAATCGCCAAACGCTGCGTCGACGAAGCTCCAAGCGGACGTGATGTGCAGCGCGAAACGATCGTCGCCGAGCAGCTCTTGGCTGCGCGACCAAACCCAAATCGCCGCCAGGGTTCCGTGGAAGTCGCAGTCGCCCGAACCCAGCCACGGCGGCACGTTGCCACGCATATGTCCCCCCCTCTCCTGTCGAGCCGCGAGGGAATCGCCGGCGGCGCGTAGCCGTTCGACGACACGCGGTCGATAGAACCCAATCTTCTCTTCCACCAATGCGCTAGGCATGCTTTTCCTTCGCGCGTTTCGCGCGCTTTGTCTCCTGTTTCATTTTCGTCTTGGTCGAATCTGACGCGGTCGCCAGCTCGGGCGCGAGCCTATCCCAAATCGCGTGCGCCAAAAAATCCTTCCGCGCGGGAGGAAGCTCGGCCGCTCGCCCGTCCGCAAACACCAAGGTCACCGCATTTTCATCCGCGCCGAAGCCGACGCCCGGCCGGCCGACTTCGTTGGCAACCACCACGTCACAAGACTTCTCGACGAGCTTGCTGCGCGCTTTCTTTACGAGCCCAGGCCCGGAGACACCAACTTCGGCGGCGAAACCGATGAGGTACGGTCGCTTTCCCGTCCGCATGCGGCCAAGCTCGGCGAGCAGGTCGGGATTCGCCACGAGGGGAAGCGCCTTGGCCACTTTCGGTGCGTTCGACGTCTTTGGCGCCGTCGCCTTGGCGTCACGACGAGAAAGCTTGCCGAGAACCCGAACGCCGGGGCGAAAGTCCGCTACGGCCGCCGCCATGACCACCACGTCTGCCCACGGAAAAACCTTGTGAAGGGCGTCGCGCATTTCGAGCGCGGACTCGACGTCGATGCGTTTGTCGACCGACGGAGGCGTGGGCAGTGCGACCGGACCCGCGATGAGCGTCACTTCGGCCCCAAGCTTTGCCGCCGCAGCCGCCAACGCAAAGCCCATCTTGCCCGACGAGCGGTTGCCGAGGAAACGCACGTCATCCACGGCTTCCCAGGTGGGCCCGGCCGTAACCACGATGTGGCGTCCGCCGAGCGCGCCTGGTACGAAAGCCGGAACCGGAGCGGAGAGCAGGAGCGCATGCGCGGCTGCCACGATCGCGTCCGGATTCACCATGCGCCCTGCCCCGACCCAGCCGCAGGCCAGGTCGCCCGCGTCCGGCCCGATGGTCGTTACGCGCCCGCCTCGGCACAGGCGCTGCAGGTTCTCCTGCGTGATGGGGTTTTCCCACATATTCGTGTTCA
>CAZTTW010000853.1:0-2697 GCA_964616265.1 uncultured Myxococcales bacterium
GTATTGACGGACTGGGCGGTGGCGTTCGGCCGCAGGATGGCGTTGGACCACGGCAGGCGGATGGAATTGAAGCCGACGTCGTGAATCTGCTTGATCATGCTCCGGTAGTCGCGCGCCCATGTGCCGTGTGGAGATTCGTTCGACGTCTCGAAGCCGAACCAATTCACGCCGGTCAGGCGTACCGAGGTGCCGCGGCTGTCGACCAGCTTGCTGCCCTCGACGTGCAAGTAGCCGCTCGACGCAGGAAGGTCGGGGCCAAGAGCGACGTCGACGCTGACGTCGACACCGACGCCAGCGTTGGCATCGACATCCGCTCTTGCCGCATCTTCGACGGAGGCGCCACGACTGTCGCTGGCGTCGCCAGGGTCCGTGGATGTCGTACTACCGCCAGCCCCGCTACCGCCAGTCCCGCCTGCCTGTCCGCCCGTGTCCTTAGCCGTACCGCCCGTGTTTTCCACGGAGCTGCCAGCGCTTCCTCCGACGCCGCCACTCGGAGTAATGTTGCCTCCTCTGGCCGACGCTCCGCCAACGGCGGCGTTGGTGTTCGTGCCTTGGTTGTTGCAGGAGGGTGCCCAAGCAAGCACCAACAATCCCCAAACCCATTGCGTGCGCAACAACCTGAACAGCGGACGGTCGGAACTGCATGACGGTCGCATAGCTGCACAGCAACTCTAGGCCTAAGCGCCCTCCTTGCACAAGAGCATGCCGCTGGCTCGCGATCCTGAGATGGCGCACCCGTGTGCGCTCTGTCGCACAGATCCGGCGACAGAGCTTCTAGCGTATCTGCAGCGCCCGCAGGCCCATCCAAGCAAATCCCGCGATGAGCGCGACGCCTCCGACGGGCGTGACGGCCCCCAGCCAGCGGGGACCGCCAAGCGCCATGGCGTAGAGCGTGCCGCTGAAGATGGTTCCGCCCGCGAAGAGCGTTGCGGTCGGACCGATGGGTGCGGGGCCGCCACGAAGGAGCCCTGCCCATGCCATCACGCCCAGCGAAGCGATAAACCAGTAGTGCGTCGCCGTGGTCCACCACGCCAGGCGTGCCGCCCCGACCTCGCCGAGCGCGTGCGCGCCGAATGCTCCCAGCCCGACGCCCAGCGCGGCCATGAAGGCGCCCACGGCAAACGTCATCACGGCTGTTCCTCGCGCATCGGTCGGCTCGCGTCGCCGAAAGTTTCTCCGCCATCGTTCTTATCCATGGCGACAATCTGACCCTAGATGAAGGCTCTGTCCTCGCAAAATCAGCAGCCCAAGGGCAGGGTTTCGGATCGAGATGCTGCAGAACCCTTCACTTCGGGCGCCAATCCGAGCTTGCGCACGTGATCGCAGAAGGTCGAGCGGGAAACGCCGAGAGCTCGCGCTGCTCGACGGCGACTACCGTCGTTGCGCTGCAGGGCCCAGCGGAAGATGGCGTTCTGCATTTCTTCGAAGCTCTTTCCCGCGAGCATCAGCACGTCGGCGTCCGTTGCTGCGGGTGGTGCGGCGGTCGGCGTGCTTACCTCGGGTGCGTCGGCGGCGCGCGACGACGTCCACGTGTCGCTTGTGCAAGGAAAGAACGTGCATGTGTCGAGCGCCAGGTCTTCGCGCCGAATGGTTCTCTCGCTCAGCGCGACGGCACGGCGGAGGACGTTGCGCAGCTCGCGTACGTTGCCTGGCCAGTCGTGGGCGCGCAAAAGGGCCAAAGCGTCCGCGTCGACGAGTCGTTCGCCCATCTCGGTCGCCAGCTCCGCCAAGAAATGCTCGGCCAGCAGCGCGACGTCGCTCGGTCGTTCGCGCAGCGCGGGTAGGTGAAGCTCGCAGCCGGCGAGCCGATGGTAAAGGTCGAGGCGGAACAAGCCGCGGCGGGCTTCATTGCGAAGATCTCGCAAGGTGAGCGCGACCACGCGTACGTTCACCGCGACTTCGCCATTGCCGCCCACGCGACGCAGCCGTCCCGTCTCGAGCACGCGCAGCAGCTTGGGTTGAAGATCGAGTGGCAGCTCGCCGACCTCGTCGAGGACCAGCGTGCCACCGGATGCCTCTTCGAACCAGCCCACCTTGCGCGAGCCTGCGCCGGTAAAGGCACCGCGTTCGTGCCCAAACAGCTCGCTCTCGGCCAGCTCGCGCGCCAGAGCGCCGCAATTTACCGCTACGAACGGCCCCGCGGGTGTAGCCCCGAGCTCGTGCAGAGCACGGGCGAGGAGCTCCTTGCCCGTGCCGCTCTCGCCCGTCACGAGTACCGGCAGGCGTGTGCGCGCCAGGCGAGCGGCTTGTTCAAGAACCTGACGAAGCGCGGGCGCTTGACCAACGATGGCGCGCATCGCGGGGTGGAGCAGCGGGCTTTGTGGCTGAGTTGTGGTGTCCATGCCTTGGTTCTCGGAAGGGCCACCCGAAAAGTTGCTAAGGCTGCGTGCCGCGGTCCGCTCTTCGCTCGTAGCGCTAGCGGACGCGGCTTCCGAGCTTGGCAAGCAGCGATCGTTATGCGAGAAGAAGACTCTTCCCTGCGGCAGCCGGGGCGGAATCTTTCATCATGACGAACGACGAATTCACCTTCAAAGGGCAGGGGACTCTCAAGCGCGTCGACACGTTCGTGTCCAAGGCGGGCAAGTCCATTCTCACGCTCGTTTTCGAAACGCAAGGCCAGTTCCCGCAGCTCATTCCCATCAAGGTCTTCGGCCGCTTGGCCGAACAAGCTTCCTCGTGGAAGCAGGGCTCGGTGCT
>CAZTTW010000854.1:0-2696 GCA_964616265.1 uncultured Myxococcales bacterium
TACTTGATGCCCAATCCGATCGAAACACTCGCCGCCACCGAAGAGCTGGCCCGACGCGGATTCGTCGTCCTGCCCTACGTGCACGCCGATCCCGTCCTGTGCCGGCAGCTCGCCGAAGCCGGCGCCGCCGCGGTCATGCCGCTAGGTGCGCCCATCGGAAGCAACCGAGGACTGTCGTCGCGCGCCTTCCTGGAAATCATTCTCGCTCAGCGCCAGGTGCCGGTGGTCATCGACGCCGGGCTCGGCGCGCCCTCGCACGCGGCGGAAGCGATGGAAATGGGCGCCGACGCCGTGCTGGTCAATACGGCGATTGCGACGGCGGTCGATCCGGTGCGAATGGCCAATGCGTTTGCCCAAGCGGTCGAAGCCGGGCGACAAGGTTACCAGGCAGGACTGCCAGCGCAGGAGACGGTCGCGCACGCTTCGTCGCCGCTCACCGCCTTTCTCACGGAAAGGCCTGCATGACGTTCGCCGAGCTTTGGTCCAAGCACGACTTCGGCGAACGCGCGGCATGCATCGCCGCGAAAACCGCGAACGACGTCCGCCGCGCGCTTCGCCGCGGACGCGGCGAGCTTTCGCTCGACGACTTGGCTGCTCTGTTGTCGCCGGCCGCCGTTCCTTTCTTGGAGGAAATGGCAGCCCTCAGCCAGCAGCGCACGGTCGAGCGCTTCGGCCGCACCATGCAGCTTTACGCCCCGCTTTACCTGTCCAACATCTGCGGGAACATCTGCACCTATTGCGGCTTCAGCGCCGACAACCGCATCGCGCGCATCGTCCTCGACGACGAGCAAATCCTCGCCGAAGCCGATGCCCTGACGGCCATGGGTCTGCAGCACGTTCTTCTGCTCACCGGCGAGAGCCCGCGCGTCGGCGCCGATTACCTCGCGCACGCCCTGCGCGTCTTGCGCCCGCGTTTCGCCAGCCTGTCGTGCGAGGTGCAACCACTTTCGGTCGACGACTACGTCCGGCTCGCAAGCGAAGGCATGAACGCCGTGATGGTGTACCAAGAGACGTACGATCCTCAGACGTACCCGCGCCATCACCTGCGCGGCCCCAAGTCCGACATGAAATACCGTCTGGAAACGCCGGATCGTCTCGGCGAAGCAGGCATCAAGAAGATGGGCCTCGGCGCCTTGTACGGTCTGTCCGATTGGCGCGCCGAAGCCTGGTTCGTGGGGCTTCACGTTCGCTACCTGGAAAATCGCTTCTGGCGTTCGCGCCTCAGCATTTCCTTTCCGCGGCTGCGTCCACACGAAGGCGGCGACCAGCAGGCGCTGAAGTCGTTCGACGAACGCGACCTGGTGCAGGCCATGTGCGCCTTCCGGCTGCTCAGCCAAGAAGTCGAGCTGTCCCTGTCCACGCGTGAGAGCGCGCGTTTTCGCAACCACGCTTTCCGCCTTGGCTTCACCGCCATGAGCGCAGGCTCGCGGACCAACCCCGGCGGCTACAGCAGCAAGCCCGAGTCGCTCGAACAGTTCGCGGTCGACGATTCGCGCAGTCCCGCCGAAGTCGCACAATTCCTGCGCAGCCAAGGTTATGAACCGGTGTGGAAAGATTGGGACCTGACCTACGATGGACAGGCGCCGGCACCGGCAGCCGTCACGGCACCCGCATGCTGACCAGCGACGAGCGCCGCCGCTATCAGCGGCATCTGAGCCTGCCGAATTTCGGGGAAGTCGCACAAGAGCGACTGAAGCGAGGACGCGTGCTGGTCATCGGCGCGGGCGGCCTGGGATGTCCCGCCCTGCTCTACCTTGCAGCGGCTGGCGTGGGCCGCATCGTCATCGTCGATCCCGACCGAGTCGACGTCAGCAATTTGCAGCGACAGATTCTTTACCGCGAGAGCGACATCGGCCGATTGAAAGTGGACGCGGCCGCAGAGCAACTGCGGGCGCTCAATCACCATATCCGCATCGAAACAGTGTCCGAGCGTTTTCGCCGCGACAATGCTCTCCGCCTCGCTTCTGAGGTCGACGTCGTGGTCGATGGCTCCGACAATTTCGCCACCCGCTACTTGGTCAATGACGCCTGCGTGGTCGCCAATCGCCCCTTCGTCTACGGCGCCATTTCGGGATTCTCCGGCCAGCTTGCCGTATTCAATTGGCAAGGTGGTCCGACCTACCGATGCCTGTTCCCCGTCCCTGCGCCGGCCGAGTTGGCGCCCAACTGTGCCCAGGCTGGCGTCTTGGGGGTGCTGCCGGGAATTATCGGCACGTGGCAAGCAACGGAGGCCATCAAGATTCTTTCAGGCGTGGGCGAGCCACTGTCGGGCAAGCTGCTGCTGTGGAACGCGCTGACCATGCACGTCCAGACAGTGGCGCTGGCCGCGGATCCCAAGAACCGCGCGATTGTCGAGCTTCCGCCCGACATCGAGTCGGTTTGCGATTCCGTAGCCGAAATCGAGGCGGATGAGCTTCGTTCCCGTCTGCAGACGACGCCCGTGCAGCTCGTCGACGTCCGCGAAGATTGGGAGCGCGCCATCGAGGCGATTCAGCCGTCGCTGCACGTCCCGCTCGGAGAGCTCGACGCTGGGGCGGCCGAAGGCGCTCTCCAGCCGCTCGCGCGAGAAGCACCGACCGTCGTCTACTGCGCACACGGCGTCCGGAGTTTGCGCGGCGCCGAGCTCCTGCGCACGCGGTACGGATTCCAACAGGTCAAGAGCCTGCGCGGCGGCATACACTCCTGTCACGAGGGTG
>CAZTTW010000855.1:0-2693 GCA_964616265.1 uncultured Myxococcales bacterium
AGGCGAACGGCGGCGGCGGCGGCGGCGCCACAGGAGATACCCGATAGGATGCCTTCTTCGCGGGCGAGACGGCGGGCCATCTCGATCGATTCCTCGTCGGTGACCTGTTCGACGCGATCGACGAACGAAAGGTCGAGAGTGTCGGGAATGAAGCCGGCGCCAAGTCCTTGGATTTTGTGCGGCCCCGGCTTGAGCGGCTGGCCTTCACGAGATTGCGTGATGACGGGGCTCTTGGTGGGCTCGACGGCGACGGAGAGCAGGGGCCGGTTCTTTCCCTTTTCGAAGAAACGCGAAATGCCGGTGATCGTGCCGCCCGTGCCGACGCCGGAGACCAGGACGTCCACTTTGCCGCCTGTCGCTTCCCAGATTTCTGGGCCGGTGGTTTCTTCGTGGATGCGCGGGTTGGCGGGGTTCTTGAACTGCTGGGGCAAGTAGTAGCGGCCGGGCTCGGCGGTGACCATGGCTTCGGCGCGACGAATGGCACCGGGCATGCCTTCCGGGCCGGGCGTGAGCACGAGCGTGGCGCCGAAGGCGGCGAGCACGCGGCGTCGTTCCATGCTCATGGTTTCGGGCATGGTCAGAGTCAGCTTGTAGCCGCGGGCGGCGCAAACGTACGCCAAAGCGATGCCGGTGTTGCCGCTCGTCGGCTCGACGACTTCGACACCGGGCTTCAGGATGCCTCGTTGCTCGGCGTCCTGAATCATGGCGGCACCGATGCGATCCTTCACCGAATAGGCAGGATTGCGGCCTTCAATTTTGGCCAGAACGGTTGCTTTGGCTCCATTGGTGATATGCCCGAGCTTCACCAGCGGCGTACCGCCAATCGAAAATGAATTGTCGTTGAACACCATGATCGAACCCCCGTAAGACGATAGGTTTATCGTGGAGCCGAAAGCGGGCTTGTCAAGTCTGCTTTCCGCTCGCCGGCCCGGCAAATTTTGATCAGTCGCCTTCGGCTTGAGCGCCCGTCTCGGAGGCGCCACAAAAATTCCACTTCTTCACCATGGGCGGCGGACTCTGGCGTTCGTGCTTCACTCGGGCGCGCAATTTGGCGAACGTGCGATCGCGGTGCTCCGGCGTCTTTTCCAGGGTCGCCATGAGCGCGTTCCACGCGCCGAGAGCGGGCGGCTCCTTCGGGTCGTCGGTCATCGCGAGAAGGCCGAGCACGTCGTCGACCGGCACGGAGTCGACCTTGGGGCTCGACAGGGCGGCGTTGAGGGTGGGGACGAGAACGTGGTCACGGAAGAGATCGAGGTCGTCCTTGTCGGCCTGACACCACAAGAGGCGCGTGTGCAGCTTGCCCAACGCCGGGCCGGATTCGGTGCGTGGCAGGAGCAAGAGACGCCGAACGGCTTCGTCGTAATCGCCGTCGGATTCGCCGTACATGCTCAGCATCACGTCGAGCAATTTGCCCCGACACTCGGGATCGCAGGTGGGGCCGAGCATGAAGTCGCCCAGCCACTTGCGCCGCTGGGCGTGGAATTTCTCGAGATCCTCCGACTCGGCCTTGCCCATCATTTCGCCCGTGCGCGCGGTCGCCAGCACGATGGCGGCGACCAGCTTGGCGCCGGGCGACACCGATTCGAAGCGCGCGATCTCCTTCCACTGGCGCTTTTCGTAGAGATCCTGCAAGTACGGCTCGAACAGCCAGGCTAGCTTGCCAACGTTGGTTTCGACCTCGCGCTCGTTGCGCAAGAGCGAAAGAGGACCGACGGAGGTCGGTTTTGTCTCGGCCTGAACCTTTTCGCCTTCGGCGGGCGGCTGGGTAGGCGCCGCGGTTTGCTCGTCGAGCTCGTCGTGAATCACCTCGGCGATGGCGTCGGAGCGCTCGGCCAGCTTGTCGGCCTTGCAGACTTCGGCGTCGCGGCTCACGCCGTAGCGCTGCACGCACGTGAGCTTGAAGGCCTGGGCCAGCTGCTCGTAGTTCTTGTGCTCCGTAGCCGTCAAGACGTCGCTCATGTAGCTGGCGTTGTCTTTGCCCAGCTCCAGCGCATACGAGACTGCCAATTCGGGGTCGAGAATGGCGCCGCGGGTGAGCGACAAGAGCACGCCGAAGCGCTGATCTGCGCTGCTGGGGCCTTGCATGGAAAGGACGTTCAAGTTCTTGGCCAGGATTTCGGCGCGGGCAATTCGCCATTCGTTCTCGGCCTTGGTGGCGGCGATCTTCTGCTCGGACTCGGCCTGACGGATGGCAGTCTGCGATTGGCGGTATTGCCAAATGGACGTGGCGACGAGGCCGGCCACCCCGATGACGAAGCTCGAGAGAAAGCTCGAGTAGGTCTGGATGAATCGGCCGACGCGCGAGGTGTCCTCGTGTTTTCCTGGTTCTTCGGACGAGCTCATGAGCGCAGCATAGCTCGCCGAGCGAGTATGTGCAGTCAGCTTGCGATGAGCTGCATGGCGCACGCGCTGTCTTGGCAGCGGAATCGCAGCTTGAAGCGACGGCCCTCGTCGTCGGCGAGAAACCAGGGCTCTGCTGGCAGGGGCTTGCTTGTCGATCCTGGGTCGCGCGGTTCGCGCGGGCAGGCGCCCAGCTCGTACTTCAGGCAATAGCGCGTGGTCATGAGCGGCCGACCGGTGAGCGCAATGCCGCTTTCCGCGGCGGGTTCGATCTCGCGCACGCCATGGCGGCGATAAAACGCGACGGCCTTCTGGTTGAGCACGTTGGCGAGGAACGAGAGCTTCTCCGCAGG
>CAZTTW010000856.1:0-2687 GCA_964616265.1 uncultured Myxococcales bacterium
TCTTCGGCCCTGCGCAACAGCCACTCGGTTTCGAACAGCACGAGCGGTCGTCCTTCGACGTCGATGACACAGCTTTGTCGGCCGGGCAGCTCCAGTTTGTCGAAGTCGAGGCCGTCGCCTTCGAGCCAGCGGGCGTAGCGGTAGGGCAGGCGGTCGAAGCCGATGCGCACCCCGTATTCCGAGCGGAGACGGTGCTCGATGACCTCGAATTGCAGCACGCCGACCGCGCCCAGAATCGGATCGCGTTCGAGTCGCTTGCGATCGAAGAAGAGCTGCACGGCGCCTTCCTCCGAAAGCTGGTCGAGACCTTTCTTGAGCTGCTTGCGCTTCAAGGGATCGTCGAGTCGCACGCGCACGAAGTGCTCGGGCGAAAAGCGTGGGATGCCTTCGAACTCGACCGGGGTGGTTTCGCACAGGCTGTCGCCGATGCGGAGCACGCCCGGATCCCACAAGCCCACGATGTCGCCCGAATAGGCCTCGTCGACGACGGTGCGCTCCTGTGCCATGAACTGCACCGAGCGCGCCAGCGACAGCGTCTTGCCGGTGCGCGGATGCAGGACCTCCATGCCGCGCAGGAATTTGCCCGAGCAAATACGCAGAAAGGCGATACGGTCCCGGTGTTGTGGGTCCATGTTCGCCTGGATCTTGAACACGAAGCCCGAGAAGCTGGGATCGTCGGGTGCGAGGATGCCGCTGTTCGTGATGCGAGCGCGCGGCGGTGGCGCGATCTCGGCGAAGTGATCGAGGAAGGGATCGAGTCCGCAATTCGTCATGGCGCTGCCGAAAAACACCGGCGTGACCTGCCCGTTCAGGAACTTGTCGTGGTCGAATGCCGTGCCGGCCGTCCCCAAGAGCTCCACTTCGTCCC
This sequence comes from uncultured Myxococcales bacterium, assembly GCA_964616265.1. Taxonomy (GTDB): domain Bacteria; phylum Myxococcota_A; class Polyangia; order Fen-1088; family Fen-1088; genus Fen-1118. The sequence continues at coordinate 869 of CAZTTW010000856.1, forward strand.
GCACCTTGGCCAGCGCGCTCTCGCCGATGGCTTCCGTCAACTCGGGCGAATCGAGCTCGATCGTATGCATGCCCACGCGCTGTGAGCGCAAGCCACCGTCGAAAAGCAGCGCCGTGTTTCGCCAGCGATCGTACACGCCGACGAAAGAATTCCCGGACCCGAGTGGCCAGTTGGCCGGACTGCAGGGAATGCCAAGCACGCGCTCGATTTCGTCGAGCAGCTCGAAGGGATCCTTGCCGTCGCGATCCATCTTGTTCACGAAGGTGACGATGGGAATGCCGCGCATGCGACAGACTTGGAACAGCTTGATGGTCTGCGGCTCGACGCCTTTGACGCAATCGATGAGCATGATGGCGGTGTCGGCCGCCGACAGGGTGCGGTAGGTGTCTTCGGAAAAGTCATTGTGGCCGGGCGTATCCAAGAGATTCATGTGCCGGCCCTGGTAGTCGAACTGAAGCACGCTGCTCGACACGGAAATTCCGCGTTGCTTTTCGATTTCCATCCAGTCGCTGGCGGTGTGCCGGCCGCCCGAGCGCGTGCGCACGGCGCCGGCCATGTGCAGGGCTCCGCCGTAAAGCAACAGCTTCTCTGTCAGGGTGGTCTTGCCAGCATCGGGGTGCGAGATGATGGCGAAAGTGCGCCTCGTGGTGACCTCGGCGCGCAAACGTTTGTACTGCTCGTCGTCCATCGGATTGGGCAGGGTAACGTAGCAGGTGCGCGCGTGCATTGCGATGGAAACCCTGGCCGGGTTGCGCGGAGATCGCTATAAGGCGCGCTTCCGTGACATGGATGGTGCTTGCGGTTTTATCCGCGGTCTTTCTCGGCCTGTACGACGTGGCCAAGAAGGCATCGGTGCAAGACAACGCCGTGCTGCCGGTTCTGCTCGCGTGCAGTGCCAGCGGCTTGTTGGTGTTTCTGCCTGTGGTCGTGCTGTCTGTCGTTGCCCCAGGTTCGGCGAGCGCGCACGGGCTCTTCATCGAATCGATGTCGACCCTTGGTCATCTGTTGGTTTTCGCCAAGGCGGCTTTGGTGACGCTGTCGTGGGTGCTCACGTACTTCGCGCTCAAGCACTTGCCCATCTCACTGGCAGCGCCGGTCCGTGCCAGCGCGCCGCTCTTCACGCTGCTGGGTGCGATCACGCTTTTCGGAGAGCGGCCGAGCCTTCGTCAAGGCGCCGGCATTGTCGTAATTCTTTTCGCTTATTGGGTGTTTTCACTCATCGGAAAGACCGAGGGCATTCGTTTTTCGCGCAACGCTTGGGTATGGTCGCTCTTTGCCGGCACGCTGGTGGGTTCGGCCAGCGGGCTCTACGACAAGCACCTGCTGCAAGTCGCGAAGCTGCCGGCCCTGTCGATGCAACTGTGGTTCACGGTTTACGGCACGCTCATCCAGGCGGCTATCGTGGTGTTCCTGTGGCGGCCGCAGCGCGCGCGAAGCACGCCGTTCAAATTTCGCGCGGCGATCCTCGCCGTGGGCATTCTGTTGGTAGTTGCTGACGCGCTCTATTTTCGTGCGCTGGCGATGCCCGGCGCGCTGGTCAGCATCGTGTCGACCTTGCGCCGAACCAACGTCGTGTTGAGCTTTGCCATAGGCGCGCTGCTGTTTGGCGACCGCAATCGCCTAGTCAAAGCCGTGGCGCTGGCCGGGATCTTGGTGGGGATCTTTCTGATCGTGTGAGGATCGCGTGCTAGGGGCTGTGCTCGGGCCTGGGCGAATTCCTTAGCTTGCTAAAGCGGCATTGGAGAAAGCGGGCGCTCGGCTTTCGCGGGCTTGCGCGGGGACGTTCCGCGGCGGCCGCATGCCAACGGCCCCGCTTCGC
>CAZTTW010000857.1:0-2683 GCA_964616265.1 uncultured Myxococcales bacterium
TCCTGCTTCTTCATCTGCTCTTCCATGGCCTTCTGCTGCGCCTCGGCCTTGCGCTGCATGTCCTCGGCCTCTTTCATCATCTTTTCGGCCTCGACGAGCGCGGCGAAGGTTTCGTCGATGTCCTTGATGCGCTTTTCGGCGTCCTTGCGCATCTTTGGCGACTGCGAGCGCGACAGGTAGTCTCGGTAGTAAGCCTGGGCCTTCTGCAGCATGGGCTTGTCGCTGCCGCCTTTGTACTCTTGGTAAAGGACGCCGAGGTTGAAGTACGCCTCAGGACGTTGGGGCTCCATTTGACGAGCGCGATTGTATTCGGCTTCGGCCTCGTCGAACTTCTTGTTTCCGCGCAGGGCGACTCCGAGACCAATGACCGCCTCGTAGTTCTTGGGCTTCGCCTTGAGGACCTCGCGAAAGTTCTGCTCGGCAATATCGTAGTTGCGGAACTTCAGCGACAAGGCGGCGAGGTTCAGGCGGGCCTCGTAGAGAGTCGGGTCGAATTCGACGGCACGCGTGTAGTTCTTGATCGCCTCGGTATAGTTCTTTTTCGAAAGCGAGATCATGCCGAGGGTGTTGTAGACGACGGCGACGGCTTTCTTCATTTCGATGGTATAGCCCGCGCCACCGGTCGACTCGTCGGCATCGGCCTTGGTGCCTTCTTCCTTCGCCTCGTCCTTTTCCTTCTTCGCCTTGCCCCTCTTGCCCTTCTTCGCTGTGTCGTCGGGCGCCGCCGCGTCCTCCTCGAAGACGCCGGTGGCGATTTCCTTCGCGCGCTTGATGGCCTGCGCGCCGACCAGCTTGGCGGCTTCAGGCAAGCCGAGGTCATAGTAGATGTACGTCAGACCCGCGTAGGCCTGCAGGCTGTTACCGTCGAGCGCGAGGACCGTTCGCAAATGGCGGACCGCCTGGTCGTTGAGCGATTTCTTTTGGCTGTCGCTGGCAACCCGTGCCTGCTCGCGCATGATTTGTGCGAGGTTGATGCGCGCAAAGATGGATCCGAGCAGCGGATCGGCCTGCACCGAACGATTGAAGAGAGACTCCGCGTTCGCCTTGTTGCCGCTCTGCCAGGCCAGGTAGCCCAGGTTCGCCAGCGCTGGAGCGTACGGCTTGGCGCCGTTCGCCATCGAGTTCCAAATGCTGACGGCGTCGTCCTTGCGACCGCACTCGAGGTAGATGGTCGCCTCGTTGTTGCGCGCCTCGAGAAGAGCCGGGATCTTGTCCGCCATGCGCTTGAAGGAGGACGCTAGCGAGCTGCAGTCGCTCGGACTTAGAGCGCCGTTCTTCTTCGCGTTTTGGTAGTCGAGAGCCACCTTTTCGAAGTCCGCCTTTTGTTCCTCGGTGACCTGACGGCCCGAGGTTTTCCGCTTGAGCGGGATGTCGGCCGGACCGGCATCCGAGAAGGCCGGCTTGGCTGCGACGGGCTTGGGCCCTTCGTTATTTCCTGCTTCTTCCTCGTCTGGCAGCGGGGCGTTCTTCTTTCCCGCCGACTGCGACGAAGCACAACCCGTCGCCAGGAGAGCGAGGGCCGAGGCAGCAAAAACGGTCTTGAGCGACCACATTTCAAGTCGTCCGTGCATGGTCATTGCTGGCTCCTAGTCCTTCGTGAGCACTTGAACGTCGTCGGGCAGCTCGGGCACGACGGCAGACGGGGTGATGGGGGTCGACACGTAGCCAGGCTCGGGCTTGGCTTCCGCGGCGAGCGGGTACTCGCTGGGCTTGAGCTGATTGAGCTCGACCTCGCACATGGTCGACCACTCGTTGAACCACGATTCCTTCGTGGCGGCTTTGAGACACAGGTCGTAGCCGACCACGGCCTTGGACTCGATGGGCTCGGCCTTGTCGACGAGAGCATCGCAGAAGATTTCGCGCGGGCGATTGCCCCACTCGTCCTGCTCCTTGAGATCCTTCGGAATCTCCGCCGTGTAGAGCTGATTCACGAAGTCCGCGAAGACCTGACCGATGCGCGCCGAAGCGGCAATCGTCCAGTGAGCGACTTTGTAATCGAGCACGAAGTCGTACATGCCCTTCTTGTCCGCGCTGGGACCGGCGAGCTTCTCGGCCAGCTTGCTCTTCTCGGTCAAGTAGACCATGAACTTCTTGTTCGAATCTTCGAGCTTCTTCTTCTTGGCTTCGGCGACGCGTTTGCTGTCGAACTGGGTCGGCTGCTGGAAGTCGAGGCCCTGCGGGAACTTGACCTTCAGGAACTGCTCGTAGACCTGCTCCGCCTTGTAGAAGGCAGCGCCGGCCACCGCAAAGCGCATGAAGACGTCGCGTGAGGCTGCTTCGCCCTGATTCGGAACCTGGCTCGAGAGCTTCTTCTCGGCGTCGCCGTGTGCCCAAAGCTTGAGAACTTCGTCGAAGTGCTTCTGCCCCTCGGCCGCGGCCTTCGAGTTGCGATCGTACACGGTGATCTTCGAGCTGGTGGGCGGTCCGCACTGCGTGCGCAACTTCTCCTTCAGCTTCTTCTTCTTGTCCTTGATCTTGCTGTTGATCTCGTAAAGCGCCTTGGCCTTACCGTTCATGGTCACGCGTTCGACCTTGAGGCAGGCGCCGTTCACGCCTTCCTGCGGGCAGGACTTGTTCCAGGCGAGCTGACCCAGCTTGAAGTGCGCAAGGATCTGCTTGTCGATGCCACCCTTGGCGCCCCACTTCTTGAGGTAGGCGTCGAGATGCTTGGCAAGCTCGTCGT
>CAZTTW010000858.1:0-2681 GCA_964616265.1 uncultured Myxococcales bacterium
TCCACAGGTGATGTTTCCTTCCATGGCATGCACTAAAGTGTCACCCATGTTCCCGGTCAGGAATGTCACCTATGTACCCGGTTTGTACCCCCGATGCTGGCTAAAGCCGTTGAAGCTGTCGATCGGCCGCGGAGGGCCGCTCGCACCTTAACGGCAGAGCGTTGATATGGTCGCATCATCAGTGGTGCTCTCTTCCGGAGTCGAAAATACATGCCCAGTTCAATCTCGCTCGTCTGCCCGCACACCCACGATCCCCTTCGGCTGCAAGGTGAGGCGTTGGTGACTCACGATGGAAAAATGCGGTATCCGGTGGTAGATGGCATACCCAATTGCATGCATCCGCCAAGACTCGGTGCGGATGATAAGCGGTGGTCGAAGTTCTATGACCTGTTCGCACCGTTCTACGCGTGGAGTGAACGCACACTAGGCGGACTTGTGACAGGTTTGGACATTGTTCAGGTTCGTCGCGAAATGATGAGGCTCATTCCAGCCGGTCGAGGCGAGACGATTCTGGAGGTCTCGCCTGGACCAGGAATCTATCAACCGGATCTTGCAGCCAAGGTGGGTGGTGAAGGATGTATCTGGGCGCTCGACATTTCCCGGGGTATGCTCAAGCAATGCCGTAAGGCGTGCGCGCAACAGACTCCAGCACCGCAACTTGTCCAGGGCAACGCGGCCTACCTACCCTTCGAAGACGGTTGCTTCGATGGACTATTCCATTTTGGCGGAGTCAATCTCTTCAGCGAACCCGACAGAGCGCTTCTTGAGTTCGCTCGGGTAGTTAAGCGTGGCGGCTGGGTTGCTTATGGTGATGAGCAGTTCTCTCTGGAATGGCGCCAGCGCACGGATCTACGCGCCAAGATCCTACGTCGGGGAAATCCTGGATTTCTCCGGGAGCCGCCCGCAATCCCTGCGTCGCTGGATTCCGTCGCACGACATCAGGTGCAAGGTGGTCTTTGTTATCTAAACGTCTGCCGCGTTGCCGCCTAATGCCGTTGCAGCTGTCAATCCCGCCGCAGGGGCATCGGTGTAGAATCGAGGCACCGCCCCGGCGGCGGGCTTGCAGCTGAACGGCAAGGCGTTCGGCAGACTGGAGGAAGACTTGGCTACACTTCGTGAATACTTCGACACCGACGTCAAGCAGTTGTGTTCGCAGACAGAGTGGAACACCCAAGACCAGACCGGCAAGGCTACGCCCTCCGTGGCGGTGAAGGCTGTTCTGGATCTTGACGCCAACGCCAAGCACTTGCGGTTCTTCATTCCTGCCGGCGCAAATCCTCTCTCCTATACCAACATGATCCTGGCGTCTTCGATGACCGAGCGATGCCTTGCTCATGAGGAGGGCGACCTCGTAAGCATTCGCTCCGGCTTCGCCGACTACCTACAAATGGACTCAAAGACGCTAGTTTTCACTCGTAGGCTATTCCTGTACATCGACTCGGACCTGACCGCGGCGGACCGAAATCATCTCGTCCAACTTGGCAATGAACGTGGCTTCCACCTGGTTGTATTCGACAGGGAATTTGCGAACAAGCGATCGAAGATGGAGCGGCCGCTCGCGTTCATCTCTCACGACAGCAGAGATAAGGACACTTTGGTACGCGAACTGGCTGGCAAGCTCGTGGCATTCATGTGCCCGGTCTGGTACGACGAGTACTCGCTCAAAGTCGGAGACAGCCTTCGCGCCAATATTGAGAAAGGTCTGAAGGAGACTCGAAAGTGCGTGGTTGTGCTCTCGCCAAACTTCCTCTCAAACGAAGGTTGGAGCAAGGCGGAGTTCGACTCTATCTATGCACGCGAGATCATCGAGAAGAAGAACGTGATTTTGCCCGTCTGGCATGGGGTGAAGAAGGAAGACGTTTATGCCTACTGTCCCCGTTTGGTTGACCGATTTGCACTCGATTCTTCAGTCGGCATTTCGGCATTGGCAGACAAACTTTCGGCCGTGATCAGACATGAGGATGGGCAGGAGCGGTAAGCTGCCGAACATGCCGCTGACTGACGGTCGGTCGCCTTCGGCGCCCGCCCGCAGGTTAACCGCAAACCGACTGGACGGACGAGATGCGGTGAGGGTTGACCCAAGGTTATACCTGGTTATACTTCAAGTATGAAGACGGCAGTTTCCATTCCAGACGACATCTTTGAGAGAGCTGAGACCCTCGCACACCGGGCGAAGAGGTCGAGGAGCGAGGTGTATTCATGTGCGCTCAGCGAATACGTGGCGCGCCACGCGCCGGACAGCGTAACGGAGGCGATGAATCGTGTTCTGGACGACGTGAAGGAGCCGACGGATGGATTTGCGTCGCGAGCTTCCCGGCGGACGCTGGAGCGTAGCGAATGGTGACGGTCTCTCAGGGCGAGGTGTGGTGGGCAGATCTTGGTGAACCGCGCGGATCAAAGCCAGGATTCCGCCGGCCAGTACTGGTCATACAAGGTGATGCTTTGAACCGGAGTCGAATCGCGACTGCCGTCTGTGTTGCTTTGACGAGTAACGTGAAGTGGGCGGCTGCGCCGGGGAACGTTCTTCTTTCTGAGAGCGCGACCGGGCTTCCCAAGGAGTCGGTGGCGAACGTCTCGCAGATTGTGACTCTCGACAAGTCCGAGTTGACTGTGCGAGTGGGCAAGCTGCCCAAGGCGAAACTGGAGCTTGTCCTGTCCGGAGTGGATGTGGTCCTTGGACG
>CAZTTW010000859.1:0-2680 GCA_964616265.1 uncultured Myxococcales bacterium
GAAGAGCTTAGAAGCGGAGCAGCAAGGAGCGAGCCTCCGACGAGCCGCGAGATTCCCGGGATCGATCTGCGCGAAGCGGACCAACTGCAGTTGCTGGGGTCGCTGTGCCGCTACTATGCCGACCAGCCATTCACCGCCGAGAAGACAGCAGGCAACCGCTTCTATTTCGAGAACCCCGCCTATTCCTATTCGGACGCCATACTCCTGCACTGCATGCTCAGGCACCTACGACCACGACGACTCATCGAAATCGGCTCGGGGTATTCATCGTGCGTGACCCTGGACACCAACGAGAAATTCCTGGGAGGCACCCTCGACATCACATTCCTCGAGCCTTTCCCGGAGCTCCTCTATTCGCTGATGACAGACGGAGACCGAAGCCGCGCGCATGTCCTCCCTTCCCGGCTACAAGACGTCGATCTCCGCATCTTTGAAGCTCTCGAGGAGAACGATATTCTGTTCATCGATTCGACCCACGTCGTGCGGGTGGACAGCGATGTCAACCGTCTCTTCTTTGAGATCTTGCCGCGACTGAAGCCCGGTGTCTATGTTCACATCCACGACGTCTTCTTTCCTTTCGAGTATCCAAGAGAGTGGATACTGAAGGGAATTGCCTGGAGTGAGGTATATCTGTTGCGTGCCTTCTTACAATACAATAGTCGCTTCAGAATCGTCCTCATGAACACGTACATGGAACGCTTCCACGAGCCCTTCTTTCGAGAGCACATGCCGCTCTGTCTGAAGAACACGGGCGGCAGTATTTGGCTGCGGAGTGCCTCGTAAGGTGGGTTGACGAACGACGCCCAAGCCATGCGTCGCGTAGCCATATTCGCGCACTACGATTCGCAAGACCGAATCAAGCGCTATGTCGTTCATCATCTCTCGGCGCTGCGCGAGGTATGCAGCGAGGTACACTTTGCGTCCACGGCAAAGCTGTCCGTCGACGAGCTCTCTGCCGTCGATGGAATCGCGGCAAGTCGGCACCTGAGTGAAAACAAGGGATATGACTTTGCAATGTGGCGGCGAGTGCTGGCCACACTGGACTTAGCGGACTGGGACGAGCTGGTCCTGACAAACTCAAGCGTACTCGGGCCTTTGGTTTCGCTAGCTCCGATTTTTCGACGCATGCAAGAGAGCCCGTGCGATTTCTGGGGCATGACTGACAATCTCGACTACGAATATCATCTACAAAGCTACTTCTTGGTGTTTCGGAGACCCATTCTTCAGAGCGGTCATCTGGAGGCGTTCTTTTCTAGCGTCTTGCCTTACCAGCGTAAAGAACAGACCATCCGCAGCTACGAAGTCGGGCTGACTCACTTCTTGCTCGACCAGGGCTTCGCTCCGGATGTCGTAGCGAGTGTATTTGACTTCGACAAGCGCCTCCGACGCAGCAACGCTCTACTGTACGCTCCGATTGCCGTCATCGATCGAGGGGTGCCGTACGTAAAGGCCGAGCTTCTGCGCGACAATCCTCATCAAGTGAATCTAGCCTCCGTGCGCAAGCGGATGGAGGCGGTGGGCTACCCCTGGGACTTCGTGGAGGTCGATCGAAAACCACCACGTCGCTTTCTGCCCGGCGCCATCAACCGACTTCGGTTTCGCGTGCGGCGACGGTTTCAAAGCCTGCCATCCGACCTCCGACTCCGGGCAGCGGTGCTCGCGATGCTCGACAACCGCAAACGAATTCGGCACCCTTAGCGGCAACGAATGGATCTCCAAGACTCGATCTCGACTGTCGACGTCATCGTTCCCAACTGGAATGGCAGCCGATGTCTTGGACCGTGTCTGGCATCGCTCGCAGCACAGACCTATCCCCACTTGCGTGTGGTCGTGGTCGACAACGGCTCGACCGATGATTCGCTGCGACTTGTTCGCGAACGTTTCCCCGGATTTTCGACGATCGAGGTCGGGTTCAACTCCGGCTTCGCGGCCGCGGTCAATCGCGGCATCCGCGAAACTTCTGGGGACTACGTGGCCCTTCTGAACAACGACGCTGTTGCCAGTCCCGACTGGGTCGCCAAGCTGGTTCAGGCGCTCGACGCTGATCGAGCCCTCGGTAGTTGTGCGAGCCGAATGCTCGTCATGAATCGGCCGTCGCAGATCAATGTGGCAGGTCTGGCGTTTTCTCCGAGCTTGCGCGCGTGCTCAGTTCCAATCGGCTGGGGCGCGCTCGATAGCTACAGTCATCACGTGCCCTATCTCGTCGCTGCACCCTCCGGGGGCGCAGCCATGTACAGGCGTAGCGCACTTGACGAGGTCGGCCTCTTCGATGACGACTACTTCCTCTATTTTGAGGACTTCGACATGGGTGTCCGCCTGCAACTGGGCGGCTACGACTGCCTCTACGTACCCGACGCTGTCGTGTACCACGACGATGAGGCGATTGATCGCCAACACCCCGATTGGATCCTCCAGCTCAACCATCGCAACAGCCGATGGACGGCGATCAAGTGTTTTCCGAAGCTCGTCGTCGCTTGTCTTGCGCTGCAAGACGGCCAGAATCCATTCACCGCTTTCGACGAAAGCGACGAGCCTCTCAAGCAGGGGGCTCCGCGCGAGGCGCGTCTTCGCCCTCGGCAGTCGCTCGCCGAAAAACGCTCGACCATTGTTGCTCGCACGAAGATCACTTCGGCGCAGCTGATGCATATTCTGATGCATCATCGAAGACCCTACCTACGGG
>CAZTTW010000860.1:0-2680 GCA_964616265.1 uncultured Myxococcales bacterium
CAGACTTAGGATCTGGTTTCGAAAGAAGTGGGGGTTCGAGTCCCCCTTCCCGCACTGCAATCAATTCGGCAAGTTAGGTCGCAAAGATCTGGTGTCATCGGGCTGGTTGGCGTTCGATCCCCCACTTGATCCCCCACTTTTCCCCTCGGTGTCCGTCCCCATGACCATGCGGACGATGCTGCCAGCGGCCGCCAGTTTCTCCTCGCTCCCCACATGTGAATAGTGCTCGGTCATGGCGGCCGTGACGTGCCCGGTGATGCTGCGGGTGACGATTTCCCCAGCAACCTGCCTGGACAGGTTGTTGAAAGTTCGTCGCAGCCCATGGGTCGTTACCCTCTTCGTGATCCCCACTCTCTTTAGTACCCTGATCAGAGCCCACCGGCTTTGCCCAATAATTCGACATTGTCGCGATGACGCATTGAACTTTCGCAGGCTTGTCGTCGCAATTGCGGTTCAGGAACGAATTGTTGGGCAAAGCCCTATGGGCGCGAGACATTCGCCACTCGTACGTCTCGGGCGGCCTTCGATGGTGCTGGTTTGTTTAGCCTGGGGCGCGTCCGACAACTGGACTGGCCTTCCCCTACCGGACGCGACCTTCGTGGCGGAATTGTTGCGCGAGGCAGATTGTCACATCCGTCGGGTATACCGTGGCGAATTTCCTTGCGCTTCTCCGGCACTCGCGATGCATCCGCCGGCATTACCGTTCAGTCAGTCGTCTGGCGGAACGTATTCAACACTGTGACTGGACGGTACGGCACAATGCGCGGAGGAATCTCATGAACGTAGTTGCTGCAACTCTGTTGACACTGTCATTGAGTATGGGGAGCGCCAGAATTGCTTATGCGGACGATACAACCACGAAAGCCGCCGCGAACAATTCCACGACGCCGGACACGGCGACAAGCGCGTCTAATGCAGCGGAAAGCGATGGTGCAGTCAAACGATTCGACTTCGAAGACGACCAGGTCGAGGGCGACCTCCAACGTCCGGATGGAGAATTGGTGACGTCGATCCCCGAGGCAAGCCAGACCAGCCTGATCGAGATTCGGCAGAACTTCGTGCCCGAGATCATGAAGAGTCTCGAAGATTTCGATTAGCCGGCCTCGCGGGCTTCGGACGACTGACACGAAGTCAGCGCCGGTGGCAATTTGCTGCGCGAGACAGCTTGCCACGTGCAACGCCGAAGGTTGGCGGGCTGGACGTGACGGAAAGCCTGGCTTTTGTCGTGGCACCGGGGATGCAAAACGGGTTTAGGGCGATGTCCGAGCAGTCAGAAGGGCGTGACGGCGCGGGCAAAGATTACTCATCGAGAGGAGGGAAGGGCAATATGACTCCACAGACCAGAAACGCGACAATCACCGTGGGATTGGCATCGTTGATCATCGGGGCGATGCTCGGGATGACGGCCGAAAAAATTCGCGGGCGCTTGCGCTCCTTCGTGCCATTGACGGCTAAGAGCGCTTCGTCGCCCGGCAAGGCACCTGCCGGGACGACTGGGAAGTCGAGCGGCGCCGGTGCTTGGAATCCCTGGCAGGAGATCCGCGACGTGCAGTTGGAGATGGACCAGCTCTTCCAAGGAACACTCGCGGGGACCAACTCGACACCGTGGACGGTATCTGCGGAGGCGAATCCGGGTTACGCCTTCTCTCTCAAGATGCAAGACCTCAAGGACCGCTACGAGGTGCACGCATTCTTGCCTGAGACAAAGGCAGCGAACGCGAAGGTGAGGCTGCAAGGCGATCGGACGCTAGAGGTAGAGGTGAGCAACAAGGAAGACCAGACTTCGAAGGGGGACGTCGTGGCGAACGTCACGGAATGGGGCCTGTACCAGCAAACGCTCGAGCTGCCCTCGCCGGTGAAGGTCGACCAGATGAAGATCGACCGCAAGGATCACGAGCTGGTGATTACGCTACCGAAGGCAGCCGGTTGAGTCGTCCGATGGATGAAGGCATCCTCCCCGCGGGCACTCTTTCTGCGCGGCTCGCTGGCGTGCAAGTCTTGGCGCAAGACAATTCCGTAAATGAGCGAGACTTGAAGAGGCACCTCCGCATTGGAGAGATCGTGGTACGTGCTGACCCGCCCCGGCTGCTCCTCGCCGAGGATGACGCCGCATTTCGATTTTTGCTCGTTTCGGCGTTACGCAAGGACGGCTATCAGATTGTCGCGGTCTCCAATGGCGTTGACTTGATCGACATCCTAGGAGATTCACTGAGTCGAGACGGCACCCTGGCACCTTTCCATATCGTGCTCTCCGATGTTCGAATGCCGGGATGGCCTGGGCTCGAAGGACTCGCAAGGCTGAGTTGCAACCCCGCGATGCCTCCCTTCATTCTGTTCACGTCATTCGGCGATGAGGAGACGCATAAGCGCGCGCTCGACATGGGTGCTTTGACCCTTCTCGACAAGCCATTCGTTTTCGACTTCCTACGGGAGCTCGTTACGCAGGTGCTTGCTTAGTGCCTGGCCGGAGGGGATTTAGGCCTTGTGGACGCTTTCCCGCGCACTCCGAGCAAGGCTGAGCTTGAGTGCAATTGGAGTGACCAGGGTCGTTACGATCACCATGACGACCACGGCGGAAAAGGTTCCGCGATCGATGATGGGCTCACCGCCGAGCGAAAGCCCGAGGCCGATGTTGGCGAAGATAAGCCCGACCTCGCCGCGCGGGATCATGCCGAGCCCG
>CAZTTW010000861.1:0-2677 GCA_964616265.1 uncultured Myxococcales bacterium
GGGAGACAGTCTGCGGGTGCGACATCCGGGCCGCAGGGGAAAGCCATGTATGTGGCGTCCACGTCGGACACGACGTGGCTCCTGACCGAGCAGCGGAAGTTGTACCAGCGAAGTCGAAATAAGCCCGACTACGTGTTCCGGAAGCTCTGGGGACTTTTGACCAGCCCTCAGAACATCCGAATAGCACTGGCGCGCGTGGCCCGCAACAAGGGGCGACGCACGTCGGGCGTAGACGGGCAGACGGTGAGAAGCATGCTCGCACGAGAGGACGGCGACACGTTTGTGCAGCGTCTCAGAACGACTTTGCGCTCCGGCGCATTCGTTCCGAGCCCAGCACGACGTGTCCTCATCCCCAAGCTCGGGCAGCCCGGGAAATATCGCGCCCTGGGTATTCCCACCGTCACGGACAGGGTCGTGCAAGCGGCCATGAAGAACATCATCGAGCCAATCTTCGAGGCGGATTTCTTTCCCGTCTCGTACGGCTTCCGTCCCGGCAAGTCCGTCCACGGCGCGCTCGAGCATTTGAAAATGCTCCTGCGACCGAGGGACGTCGGGCCGACGGCGGAACGACGGCTCCCGTATCAGTGGGCAATCGAGGGAGACATCAAGGGATGTTTCGACAACATCGACCATCACGCACTGATGGAACGTGTTCGTCGGCGCATCGGTGACGGCAAGGTGTTGCGCCTTGTCCTCGCCTTCCTGAAGGCCGGCATCCTGGCGGAGGAGCAATTCCTTCGCACGGACGGCGGCACTCCCCAGGGCGGAATTCTTTCGCCCCTGCTGGCCAACATCGCGCTCGCCGCGATTGAGGAACGGTACGAGCGGCACGTGTGGCCTCGCCACACGCCCACGCTGCTGACTGACCCAACAGCGATTGTGAACCGCGCAAGCGACGCCCGGAAACGCGACCGGCGCCAAGGCAAGCGCGTGTTCATGCCCATTCGATATGCGGATGACTTCATTATTCTCACTGCGACACCGATCGGCTCCTCGCTCGACGAGGTAGCCGCGGCGGCGCATGACGAGAAGGCTGCTCTCGCAGAGGACCTCAAGAGCAACCTTGGATTGGAACTGTCGGCGGAGAAGACGCTCGTTACACCGGTGACGGCGCCGCTTCGTTTTCTCGGACATCACGTTCGTGTCCGCGTCCACCCGTCTCGCAAGAGACTGGAGAGCGTGGTCGTGATCCCGAGAGCCCGAAGCCAACGGCTGCGGGAGCGCATCAAGGACTTGTTCCAGCGCTCGACACTTCCGTCCTCGCTTGAGAACCGCCTGCAGGTACTGAATCCTGTCCTGCGTGGATGGTGCAACTTCTATCGCCACGCATGGGGGGCGAAGCGGGTGTTCACTCGCCTCGACCACTATCTGTGGTGGACCATCTATCGATGGTTGCGGAAGAAGCATCCAGACACGCCGATGATGGCGATCGAACGTCGCTACGGTTGGCGGAAAGCCGCCGGTCGAACGCTGCGCTGGAAGGACGGGGATACTCGTGTCTTCGAGTGCAGCAGTACGCGCGTTCATCGCTTCAAGCTGGGATGGCTCAAGCCCCCAGCCTTCGCCATCGCAGATGGAGAGCCCGGTGCATAACGAAAGGTGCACGCCGGGTTCGGTGAGGGGGGCTCCGAAACGGAGGCGAGCGGCTTTGCCGCCGTCGACCGCGCGGGGCCCCCACTCTACGTTGGGGCCACGCGACTTTCGGGGCACCCCGCCCCGAGGGTCATACGTTCATGCACCAACGGCTTTCGTTGGGGTGCCGGCACGCCAGTGACGGGGGGCTCCGGGCGTTTGGAACAGAGTGCCGTTGCTGTACCTTGCTTCGTTCTCGCGTATTTTCCGGTTGGGCTCACGTCTCCTTATCCGGTCGAGCGAGCGGTCGGTTCCGCATGAAGATGCAACCGACGCCGTTTGTTGCTGCTGTTGTCTGCTTGTGAAACGCGCCGGCGTGGATGAACAGACCCAAGGCAACGGGAGCCCAATGAACCGGCCGTTCCCGCCGAACCCCAAACTTGGCAAGAGCCTACGGCGAGCGGTGAAGAATGAAGATTGTCTCCACCCCGACGTCATCTCTGCGATTCGTGCAGCTGGCGGCGGCGGTCCTCTTCCTGCGGCCGTACTCGCCAGACCTCAACCCGATCGAGAAGGCTTGGACCAAGCTCAAGAACATCCGTCGACGTCTTCCAACTTTGACCCGCGACACTTTCGATAGCGCCGTCGCCCTCGCCATGGACAACATCTCCACGGCCGATATCAGCGCATGGACCTCCGTCGCCGGCTATTCGGTCGCTTCAACATGAAAGCGGTCTAGCGATCGAGGTCTCCTGCAGAGGCCCAGTGCGGCCAACCCGACCTCGGTAAGCGGCATTTCTTGGAGTCGTCGAAAGCAGAGGAGGCCGGGGCAATTCGCCCGGGCCTCCTGTTGAGCGCTGCCAGTTAACCGCCGTGCATCCGACGTACGGTCAGCGGCCAGCCTCCGGTCTACCGAAGGCCCGGAAGGACCCGCGTGCCCTCGATCTGGACGGCCGTCAGCGCGTGCGGGTTGAGCCCCAGGAGAGCGAGGATCGTCGGTGCAACCTGGGTGGTCTCGACGGGGGTGGACTCGACCTGAACCGGTATGCTCGGGCCGCTGACAACCATCAGGACGTGTCGGTCGCCGGTGTTCATACCGCCGTGC
>CAZTTW010000862.1:0-2675 GCA_964616265.1 uncultured Myxococcales bacterium
ACACTTTTGTTCGGCTTCCCGGTTGCGCTTCTGGTTCGCGCGCGCTGGGCACAGGATTTTCAATTCCTGCCGTGGACCATGGTTGCGGTCATCGCGGGGCTGGTGGTCGGCACGGTGGCGCTGTCCTTCCTGCTGCGCGGTCGGCCGGCGAGCCGGCGCCGGTTTTTCGCGTTGCTGGCGCTGCCACTCGTGGCGCTGGTCGTGGTTCTCGGCGCGTCCGAGTCCGAGCCCGCGCGCAAGGCGGCTTCCGCCCACGCCGGCTTTGCCGGTCACCTTGTCGCTTTGGGGCAGCAAGTGACCGACTTCGACCACGACGGCTACGCGCGCTTCTTCGGCGGCGGCGACTGCGACGATCGCGATCCCGAGCGCAACCCCGGCGCGCGCGATTGGCCCGACGACGGCATCGACCAGGACTGCGACGGCAAGGACGCCACGGTGGCGGCGCTGCGCTCGCCGCCGTTTCAGCCCGTGCCGGATGCCGTGCCGGCGGACTTGAAGATTCTACTGGTGACCATCGATACGTTGCGGGCCGACCACTTGGGTTGCTACGGCTACAGTCGGCCGACGTCGCCCAATATCGATCGCCTGGCGGCGGAATCGACGTTGTTTCAAAACGGCTGGGCGCACGCGCCGTCGACGCGCTACTCGATGCCGGCCATTGCGACCGGGCGCTGGCCGTCGGCCATCGATTGGGACGAATCGATCTGGTGGCCGCGCATCGCTCCCAGTCAGCGCATGATAGCGCAGTCGATGAAGTCGCTCGGCTACACCACGGCGGCTTTCTACGCGTACCTCTATTTCAACCGCCGCGATCAGCGCGGTTACGAACGCTCCGTCGACTACTACGATGATACCTGCGCGGCCTTGCACACCAACGTCAATGGTCCTGCCGAATCCGTCGGCAGCTCGGCCCGCCAGATGGCGGACAAGGGCATCGAGTTTCTGCGCGCCCACGGCAACGAAAAATTCTTTCTGTGGATGCACTTCTACGATCCGCACCTCAATTACGAACGGCATGCCGAGGCGCCGAACTTTGGCAACGCGCAGGCGGATCTCTACGACGGCGAGATTTGGTTCACCGACCAGCAGTTCGGCCGCGTGCTCGATGAGCTGCGCAAGCTGGGACTATGGGATAAGACCGCCATTGTCGTAGTTGGCGATCACGGCGAATCGCTCGGCGAGCACGGTATCGTGGCGCATGGCTATCACCTGTATCTGCCCCACACCAAAGTGCCGTTCATCGTGCGCGTGCCGGGGCTACCGGCCCAGCGCTTGACTACGCCGGTCGGGCATGTGGATTTAGCGCCCACCCTGGTGAACCTGGCGCGCGGCCCGCACGAGCCGTCGTTTTTAGGTCGCTCGCTGGTCGATCTGCTGGCCGGCAAGCCCGCGGATCCGCCGCCCGGTCCGGTCTTTCAGGAGGTCAGCTACGAAGGCAACGTCAAGCGCCGCGCGCTGGTGACCGCCACACACCACCTGATTTGGAACTGGACGCCCGACAATACGACCGAGTGCTATGACTTGGTCCACGACCCGGGCGAGACCAAAGATTTGTGGGGACGCTCGTCGGATCCCGACTGTGTGGCGCTCAAGCAGCAGCTTCGTGACCGCGTCAGTCTGCTTTCGCTGCCGCCGGGCTATGCTGAAAAGATGGCCTTCGGCATGGACGTCTCGGCGCCCGCCACGCCGCTGGACGCGACTATTGGGACTAGCTTGCACGTGCTCGGCTACGACCTTTCGCCCACGTCGGTTCATCGCGGGGACAGCACCGAGTTGGTGACCCATTTCGAGCTGCGTGGCGCCGTCGAGCTTGGCTGGCGACTGTTTTTCCACCTAGACGGTCCCGCCGGTTTCCGCAATCTCGACCACGTTCCCGTCGAAGGCGTCTATCCCATGGAGCGCTGGCGCTCGGGCCAGCACATCCGCGATCGCCTGCGCATCGTATTTCCTGCCGGCACGCCGCCCGGTCAATACACCGTCTATGTCGGACTTTTCAAGGGTGGCGCCCGAGCCAAGGTGTTGCCGCGCAACGCCTCCGATGGACAAGATCGGCTGCGCCTGGCGACGGTTGTCGTCGAGTAGCGTGAGGATGGCCTTAAGGTCCGCTGCTATGTCGAGATCCGAAAGCACAACTAGACACAACGATAAGGTCCCGAGAGATGCACACACACACTATAATTCTCGCGGATGATCCCTGTGGCTGCTGCGAACCTATTTCGGTCAAACAAAGGAGTAGATGCGATGAAATCGAAGCTTGCTTGGGCAGCCGTCGTCGTGATGTCAGGCCTCATGGGCTGCAGCGCGCCTGGTAGAACCAGCGTACCGTCTTCGAACGGCGGAGCGTCGAGCGCAGGCGGCGACTCGGTCTCGGGTGGCAACAATGGAGGTCCGGGAGGAAGCGGCGGAGCTGCGGGAAGCGGCGGCACGGCAAGCTCAGGCGGAGCCACCCAGTCCGGCGGCAGCACTGGCCAAGGTGGCTCTGTCGCCAGCGGTGGCGTGAACAACGCTGGCGGGAATACTGCCGCGGGCGGTGCGGCTGGTTCCGGTGGCAAGACGGGCGCGGGCGGCTCAACCGCTTCGGGCGGGGGCACAGGCGCGGGCGGCGTGACCGCTGCAGGCGGTGCAACCGGGTCAGGAGGAGCCTCCGGAGCGAGCGGGAACGGGCCCAAGGGACC
>CAZTTW010000863.1:0-2675 GCA_964616265.1 uncultured Myxococcales bacterium
GGGACCGGCCATGGCGGAGTTACCACTGCGCACCGCCGCCACCAGACGTGCGTCGTCCAGCGGTTCCACGTATCCCGCCTTCTCTCCGTTGACCAGGCGCAGCTTTGTCATCTTCCGAACCACATCCGCTTTGTACCCCAGCCGCTCGAAAGCCAGGCCGGACGATTATAACGCCAGCTCAAGTCCGAGAGAGAAACCAGGCCGATAGCGGGGATAGGCGAGGGATCGCGTGTAGCCCTGCCTGTGGTTGTCATCATTGGGAGGGACGTCTTGCGTGACCGACAGCGACGTTGGGAAGAAGCGCGCACCCGCCGAAGCAACAAAGCGCAAACGCCGCCAAATCGTTGCGCTTCCGGAGAGGCTCGGCACGAGCGCGGCATTCCAGCCGGATTTGGTAACGGCGGGGGCACCCTCACCCGCGTATGCCAGCAACGTAGCCGACTCGTGCAATACGTCCATCCCCAGGCCGACGCCTACCCAGTGCCGGTTTTTCTGTGACCTGAGGAGTCGCCAGACCACTGCTAGGCCGGCACCAAAGCCCTGGTACTGCTCGGCCGAAGCAAACTGCGCACGCCCGGAAGCATTCACCCAAAACGCGTCGCTGATCGCAAGTGCCACTCTCGCCTCCGGTCCCATCGCCCACGATCCCGGGTGCACGCGCTCTGCAGCGAAAAGCCCATCCAGCGCGACGCGCGACGCCGATGCTTCCGCGGCTCCCGGTGGAACAACAACCAAGGCCGCCGCGGGCGACTCCCGCAGCAACTCGGCGAGCACCAAGGCAATGGCACGTCCCCGTTCTGCCTTGCTGTCCTCTGCGGCGAAAGCCAGGTTTCGAATTTCGTGAAACTGAACGCGCCCCGTCGCTGCGCCATTCGAAACAACATCGACCGTGGCGTCGTTCTTGTCCTTCCAGATGACGTGCGCGACGAAGCGTGCGCGCATGCTTGCATTTTCACCTTGCCACATGGCGGGTGTGACCAGCGTATCCGGGGCCAAGACCATCGTGACATCGCCCAGCTCGGCGCGAAGAGACGCGGTGAGCGCCTCTGCGGTCTCCCCCGTGGCATCGGCAGGTGGCATCAGGACAAGGAGGAATAGACTGGCAAGTTCCATGGGTGAATCCTCGGCGCCCTAATGTTCACGCACGCGACGACTTTGGCAAGCAAGACTAACTCTGCCTGACTTTTGCGATACCGTCGTGCCAGGTCCTCACCATGCAGCCCAGTTGTCTAAAGCACCCCCCTCTTTCCGAAATTGTCGAATACAGCAAGACCTCGTGCTGCCCGTCGGCGCGTGTTTCGGCGGGTAGGCTCGGCCTAATTCAAGGCTGGCCGTCGTCCGGCTCGAGCACGACGTCGCGCTTCTCGTCGGCCGAGTAGCCATTGTAGGCTTGCAAGCCCTGCTTGGCCGCATTGGGCAGCTCCTGCCCGAGCGAATTCAAATATGCCTGACCGGCGGCAAAGTCGGGCGTCGTCACGGTGGTTTCCGAAAGATAGCTCGGGATCTGCTGCATCAGCCCGCTCTTGCGATTCACTGCCCACAGCGACGCGCGCGCCTTCCAGATACCCATCTTTGCGCGTACCTCCACGTAGTACGTACGGCCGGGGACAAGCGTCGCCTTGACCGTCTCGGTGGTTTCTGTCCAGGCGATGAAGTAGTGCTCGCCGGGATCCAGAAAGACGGCAAAGCGCGCGCCGGCCGTGCTGTCGCCGAGAAAGTAGCCGCGCTCGTCGATGATCGTGAAAACGACCTTGTTGGCGAAATTCGAAGGTCGAACGAAAACCACCTTGGCTTTGCCTGGCGGCATGCCCGCGGGTTCGGGACCGGCTATGGGCCGCATGTATTCGGACGTTGCAGCGCCGCACCCAGCGGTCAACGCAGCCATAAGAACGGCCAACCCCACACCTCGCTTCGCCATCGTCATTGCTAGTCCTTTCTGAAGAGAGTTGGCGCGACAATGCAGCAACTCCGGGGCTCGCGCAACAGACGATGGAGAGGGGAACCGTGAACGGTTACGGCGCGCCTTCCAGACTGGATAGGCGGGGCATTGATTATCTATCAGGCGGCCTGATCGTTCTTTTCGGTTTTCTCGAGGTCGGTCTTTTCGAGGATGCGTTCACCACGCTCGAACACGACGCGCGCGCTGCCCACAATTGAGGGATCGGGCTTGCCAATCACGCGCTCGTCCTTGCCGTCGTAGGGCAGCTGCTCGAGCACGAAGCGCATGCAATTGAGACGCGCAATCATCTTGTTGTCGGACTTGATGACTGTCCATGGCGCGTCCGCCGTGTCGGTGTGAAAGAACATCTCTTCTTTGGCGCGCGTGTATTCGTCCCACTTACCGAACGAGGCAATGTCGATGGGGCTCAGCTTCCATTGTTTCAGTGGATCCGTCTGCCGCGCCTTGAACCGTCGGGCCTGCTCCTCGCGCGACACGGAAAACCAAAACTTGAACAGACGCAGGCCACTGTTCACCAGCATCCGTTCGAGCACCGGTGTTTGGCGCAGAAACTCGAGGTGTTCCTTGGGTGAGCAAAACCCCATCACCCGTTCCACGCCAGCACGGTTGTACCAGGAACGATCGAAAAGCACGATCTGGCCGGCCGTCGGCAGCCGACTGACGTAACGCTGGAAATACCACTGGCCGCGCTCTTGCTCAGAAGGTTTCTCGAGCG
>CAZTTW010000864.1:0-2675 GCA_964616265.1 uncultured Myxococcales bacterium
TTCAACAAGCGGTCGACCTTACGCTCGCCATCTGCAGTGGCGTTTCCGCTTGTCATCTACAGTCCATCGTCCACGGTGACCTCAAACCGAGTAACGTCAGGGTCACCCGCAGCGGCCAATGGCAAGACCGAGTCAAGATCCTCGATTTCGGCTTGGCCCTGCCTGTGAATCCCGTTGTCTCCGATAGTGGCCACCATCGCATCACTCGCACTGCGGAATCGTCGGACGCCATACGTTTCCTCGCGCCGGAGCTTTTGCGCAACGAACCGCCTTCGCAGCAGGGTGATCAGTACGCCATTGCTTCATTGCTATACTTGCTTCTTGCCGGTCAGGCACCCTTCCGAGCGGTCGATGGTCAAGACCTCGTGCGCGCCATCCTCGAAGGTGACCACGCCTCTTTACGGAGCACTCGGCCCGACGCCCCGGCCCCTTTGCAGTCTGCTGTTGCAATCGGCATGGACACGGATCCAGAGCGGCGGTATCCGACCGTCGACGACTTTGCCTTGGCAATCCTATCCCACGCATCTCCGACGCTAAAGCATCTCTGGAATCGGTATTTCGCGAGGGCCAAGGTGGTCGTTGACCGACGATTGATCGAACCGGTTTCCACTCTCCAGAGAGCCAACCCCGCCCGTGGAATGGGAACGGTTGTCAAGATCGCCGCCCCGATGATCACCGGGCGCCTGGACAACGAAAAGGCGCCTAAGCCGGAGAACGAGAGGCGCCCGCTCTCCCGCTCCAAGCCGACATCACCGGCACTGGCCCCGTCGTCGCGTCGAAGAACTGACCTCAGGACGCTGCTTGTCTTTTCCCTCGGCGCTCTTCTCGGAGCGGCGCTGGCCACGGGGGTCTTCCTATCGATATTCATGTACCAGCGGCACCAGCCGTCGTTGCCGCCATCGGTAGAACAGACGCGAGGCAACCACCCGACCGCGCATCATGTGCCATAGTCGGCGGGCCGAAGTTGTCTCTAACCGGGCACAGCTGAGTCTGGCGGCACGTAAGGGGCTGGATCTTGATTCGCCCCTGCCCGCATTTCTTGCAATCGCAGGCGTTTTTCGCGTACATTTCTCCCAGAAATGCCAAACACATCGCCCGATATCGAATCCATTGTTCGTGATCTCGCCACTCGCATCGAGGCGGTTGTCCGCGCTCAGATCAGCGAGAACATCTCGTCCGCGTTCGCTGTTTTGACGGGGAACAAGACATCGACAGCCAAACCGGCTGTCGCCGAGTCATCAAAGGCAGCGAAAGCCGCCCCGGCAGTGGCAGCCCCGGGGAAGCGCAAGCTCAAGCTCACGGCAAAAGGAACGGCGGCACGCAAGGTCCAGGGTCAGTACCTCGGCCTGCTCCGCGGTTTGCGACCAGGCGTCCGCCTTCGCGTGCAAAAGGTCGCGCGCGAAAAAGGCGCGGCCGAGGCGATCAAGTTCGCAAGCACATTGAAATAGGACCTCGCTGGCGCGTGGCCGTCCGCGCCGCCAAATCCGTTGCGGCCAGCGCTTGACGCGACCAACAACAGATTCGGTTTCGGGCTCGGCCCTGCGACGACGAACGGCCCTCTGCCTCACCTTTCTCGAAGCACGTCGTTCAGAGTGATCGCGTCCGATTGCTTGTGCCGGACGCGTTGGACGAGACACGCGTGCGCCTTATTTACCAAGCTGGTCGCTCTGTTCGCATCCCCAGCGGCCAAGACCCACGCCGCCGCCTCGCAATACAGGACGCTCATCTGGCCGAAGACCTTCCACATCGATGTCACCATAGCCAGCTCACGAGTAAGAGAGGAAGGCCGAGCCACAGAACAAGCAGCCCCCATGCTCCGACGGCGGCGGTGCCGATTCTTCTCTTCGACCAGGACGGCCCCCACCGGTCAATCACGACCGTCGCCGCGCTCACGAAACCAAGTACAAACCAGTTGATCACCGGTGCCCCCGCGCCAGGCTTCGTTCTGCGCCAGAGGCTGAGCCCCAGTTCAAAGCCGCCAGATCCAGGAATCAGTTGCATGCTCCACCTCGCTCCTCTGCCCGCTCGCTCTCGCTTGGCCAATCAAGTTGCTTGCGCTTGAGCGTTGCCAAGAGCGCCTCTGATGGCTGCTGCGGGAATGTCCAATCACCGACCTCCGGCTTCCACTCAAGCAGACGGCGGTAGCGATACGCAATCTGGCCGCTGGTTCCAAGGGCAACACCGGGGCGCTCAAGCTCCAGGATTTCCGACACGCGCCTTGCGTTTCCATCTTCGAAGTAGCCTTGGTAAACGACGACATCGACCGCACGGCCGACCATGGACGCCACGGTTGCGGCCGTTAGCCCGGCCACGTCCGCCATTTGCGCGAGCAACTGCAGCTGGTGAAGAGCATCGTCACCGTCGTTTGCGTGAATCGTGCCCAGGCCTCCGCCATGGCCGGTCGACAAGGCGCGCAGAAGATAGAACGCCTCGTCGCCGCGAACTTCTCCAACCACGATCCGGTCGGGTGTTTGGCGAAGCGCATTCTTCACGAGGTCACCGATGCTCACGCGACCTCCGGCGCCGTGGTAAGGCTCGACTGTTTCCATGGCGACCCAGTTGGGCTGCTGGATCTGCAATTCGCGCGCGTCTTCGATCGTCACGATTCGTTCGTGGCCGGGAATCACCTGCGACATCGCGTTCAAGAGCGACGTCTTACCTGAACCGGTACCGCC
>CAZTTW010000865.1:0-2663 GCA_964616265.1 uncultured Myxococcales bacterium
TCTTCTTCTTGCTGTTGCGTTTGCGGGTCAGCTCGTAGGCGTACTTCACACAGCGCTCGACGACGGGGCGCGAGTAGGTCATCACCTGCGTGGTGTTTTCCAGCTGCGTTCCTTTGTGGGTGACGCCGCCGATGCCGGTGTAGATGCCGCCGGCGTTTTCGCGCACGACCACGAAGTCGATGTGCTCGGGACCTTTGTCCTTGAGGGGCGTCTCGACGTTCGGGTACAGCTTCACCGGGCGCAGGTTGATGTACTGGCCGGCGCTTGTAGTGCCTACTGCCTTGGTGTCTCCATCCGGGCTAGCTCTCGACGGTGCGGGCAACCTGCTCATCGCTGACACGGGCTAATCCACGGTACGAAAAGTCGTTCTCGCCACAGGGACGATGACGACCGTTGTCGGTTCCCCCGGCCATCTGGGGGTCGTGCTAGGCCCGCTCCCGGCGAGGTTGTCCTCGCCCGTTGGTCTGGCCTTCCTGCCCATAGGGCGGCTCTTCATTGCGGAAACCGACCAAAACGCCGTGCTGGTCGCTCAGTTCTGATTGGGTATTCCACCAGTATCAAGACTAAGACCATGGCCTCCGGCCGCGTGACCTGCTGTGCTTGCGCTATTTCCACAAGAGAGTCTTGACTTTTTCAAGCGCGAACATGGGGTAGCCGACCCAAAACAGAAACATGGGGATCTGCAGAAACAAGAATTCTACCAACCCACCTCTCCAATCTTTCGCGATCACAAAACAGGCAATCGTAAAGATAGAGTTCATCACCAACAAGACGGTAGCTAGCCTAAATGTGGGCGGAAACAACAGAAGCACCCCACCGACTCCCAAAAGAATCGCCCAGATCCGGATGCCCCACACGGGAATGTTTGCTCTGCCATACACAACCATGTTTTCAGGCCCTGTCAGTCCAGCCACGAAATAGTAAACGGACGCTGTCAGGCTAATTAGCATTAGAATTAGGCTTATTGTCTTCATGCCGATTTCCTATTTATTGTTTGGGTTCTTCTGACGTTCTCGGGGAGCCGCGCCCGCCAGAAGGCCATTGGTAGACAGACCGGCTAGACAGACCGGCGGGCGTCGCCTTTGGGTTCACTGGGCTGTGGACGGGCGGCGATCGGGCCGACGATGCAAACCGAAGAGGGCCAGCTTCGCGGCCTTCAGCAGCCAGGACGGGAGCACGAGGTTCGTGAATCGAACCAACGCCGTGTCGAACCCCAGATTGTATTGGTGCTTGGCGCGGCGCTTTTCGGCGATGGCGAGCAGTTGGCGCGCGACCTTTTCGGGCGAGGCCGCCAGTGGATTCTGACCGGCGCTCCGGCTCATGGTCGCCATGCGCGCCAGGCCCGCGCCGTAATCGTCGCGCCCCTGAGCAGAGAGGTGCGCCATGGCCTCGTCGATCTGGCCCTCTGCCGTCGTGACCAAGGGTGTTTGCATTAGCCCCGGCACCACCGCGATGGCATCGACGTCGAACTGAGCCAGTTCGAGATTCTGGGCCTGGGTGAGGCGCAGTAAGGCCGCCTTTGCGGCGGCGTAGAAGCCGACGAAGGGGTTGGCGTCCAGGGCTCCCCAGGAGATCACGTTGAGCACCTTGGCGCGGCCCGCTCCGCCGCTCGAAAAGCGCTTGAGTACCGGCAACAGGCGGTTCGACAGTTCGAACGGTCCAAAGGTGAGCACCTCGAAGAGCGCCGCCGCCTCCGTGCGGGCGGTGTGCTCGATGGGCCCGTAGAGAATCCTTCCCGCAGCGTTGATTAGGACCGCCAGGCCGGCCGGCCCGCAGGCGTGGTCCACTTGCTCCGCAGCCGCTGCGACCTGCTCCGGATTCGCGACGTCCAGCAGCACCGGCGTGATGCCTGGGTGAAGGCGCGCGACCTTGTCGGCGTCCTCTGCCCGCCGGACTCCGGCGAACACGCGATACCCACGCTCCGCGAAGAGGCGGGCGGCCTGGTGGCCAAGCCCCGATGCGCTACCCGTGATCAATACGTTTCTTTCCATGATAACCCTCCTGAAGAATAGAATATGGCAGCGAGTGCCAGTTGTCAAGAAGTGCCATGTTGACATTTTACGCCACGACGTTATCGTCAGCGCATGAAGAGAGACGAAGATGCCCCAGACGCGGGGCAGGCCGAGGTGAAGGAAGGACTGCGCGAGAAGCGCAAGCGCCAGCTGAAGCACGAGCTGTCGCAGCAGGCTATCGAGCTCTTCACGCAGAAGGGGTTCGAGGAGACCACCATCGACGAGATCGTCGATCCGCTGGCGGTGTCGAAGCGGACGTTCTTCCGTTACTTCGCGACCAAGGAAGACCTTGTGTTCGCCTGGTACGAGGAACTCACGGGCGAGCTGGTCCGCGCGCTGGAGGCGCGGCCGAAGGCCGAGGCGCCGTTCGAGAGCGTCTGCGAGACTCTGCTATCGCTCCTGCACTACTACGACGAGAACCCTAAATGGGCGCTTACCATGACCCGGCTCGCGAAGTCGACGCCCGCCCTCGTCGGGAAGAGCTTCGAGAAGCGGTCCATCTGGGAGCGCGAGCTCGCCAAGGTCCTCATGAAGCGCTCGCCCAATGCCCCCACCAAGGACCTCACGGCCCGGGTGACCGTCGCCGTCGCCCTGGCAGCGTTCACGAGCGGCATCGACGAATGGACCGACTCTCGTGGCAAGGCCAATGTT
>CAZTTW010000866.1:0-2658 GCA_964616265.1 uncultured Myxococcales bacterium
GCGCGAAGAGAGTCCGCGCACCATCATCTTCGGCGGCAAGGCCGCGCCCGGCTACCACGCCGCCAAGCTCATCATCAAGCTCATCCACAGCGTGGGCGAAGTCATCAACAACGACCGCGACATGAAGGACCGCCTGCGCATCATCTTCTTGCCCGACCTCAACGTGAAAAACGCCCAGCGCATTTACCCTGCAGCCGATTTGTCCGAGCAGATTTCCACCGCGGGCAAGGAAGCCTCGGGCACCGGAAACATGAAGTTCGCCCTCAACGGCGCGATGACCATCGGCACGCTCGACGGCGCCAACATCGAGATTCGCGACGAAGTCGGGGAAGACAACTTCTTCCTTTTCGGACTTACCGCGGCCGAGGTCCAGAAGATCCAAGCCGAAGGCTACCGCCCGCGCGACATCTACAACGGCAACGCCGAGCTCCACGAAGCCATGAGCCTTCTGCGTTCGGGCTTTTTCTCGCGCGGCGACCGGCTGCTGTTCGAAGACATGGTGAAGAACCTGATTGAGCACGACGATTTCATGCTGCTCGCCGACTTTGCCGCCTACGTCGATTGTCAAAGCCGGGTATCTGCTGCATACAAGGACACGAAGCATTGGACACGCATGTCCATCCTGAACACGGCCCGCATGGGCAAGTTCTCGTCCGACCGGGCCATCCGCGAGTACTGCGACGACATCTGGAAGATCCGGCCCGTGCGCGTCGGCATGAACGGCGACGGGAAAAAGTAGAAAAGCGACCTTCGTCGTAATCGACCGCACAGCTGGTGGGCAAAATCGGATCGGAGATGTGGTATTCAGCAATGGTGCTGACAACCACGCCGATACTCGCGCGGCCAGCGCTCCGACTTCGGCGATGGCTTCTCGCCGCCGCACTCGTGTTGGTCGGCCTGTGGCTTTACGGGCTCGGCCTGTTTGTCACGAAACGCGCGCCTTTCGAAGCACAGCTTCCGCGCCAGCGAGAGCCACCGAGCGAACTGTACAACCTGTCACGCTGGGATTTCGGACCTACCGTTCGCGCCAGCTCGTTCTACGCCGATTGGGTCAACCATCATCACCCGCTGTTTCTCGTCGACGCGAAGACATCGCCCGGTCTCGTCGAAAAATGGGCGTCGGCTGAGAGTGATGCTCACCCCTGGGTTGAGATCCGCTGGCGCGAGGAGCACACCCTGGAACGAGTCGTCCTTCGCCACGCCGGAAGCGTCGAAGGGAACCACCTAACGACCCGCCGCTATCACATCAAGTGCTTGCAGTCGGGCAAGAATGGACCGTCGGTCGACGTGGATTCCAACACCAACGCCATCGCAACCCACGACTTGCATTGCGAAGGCGCGCACGGCGTACGCATCGACTTCGAGCGCGACGGCAAAGAAATCGTGCGCGTCTTCGAAGTGGAGACTTGGGGCCGATGAACATGACGAAAGCGACGAAAGCGCGAACCGTCTATCTCGTGCTTGGCGCGATCTTTCTCGTCGCCGCCGTGCTGCGCGTGCTTGCAGTGGTATTCGAGCCGCCCCACCATCCCGACGAATATTTCCAGTACCTAGAGCCGGCGTGGCTGCGGTTGCAGGGCGTGGGCGTTGAGACCTGGGAGTGGCGCGATGGCGTGCGCTCGTGGTTCTTGCCCGGCTATCACGGCGCTTGGATGGCGCTTTTCCTGCGGCTCGGCCTGCACAACGGTCGAGCGATCATCAAGATACTGCAAGTGCATTGGGCGCTGCTGAGCCTCGTCCTGGTGTGGGCGGGCTGGCGGGGAGGCGCGTTGCTTTCGCGTTGGCCGGATCGCAAGATGACGCCACCTCCACCCGACCAATTCCCCCCTGCCGGCTGGCAGGGCGGCTTGATCGGCGCGTTCCTCTGCGCCACCTTTCCGCTGCTGGTGCGCTTTTCCGTGCACACCTTCAGCGAGCTGGCCTCCATTCTCTGCCTCGTCTGCGCGCTGGTCCTGGCCGGCGAGCTGGCCGAGCGGAGCGGCCGCATCCGCCGCGGCAAGGTCGTATGGCTTGGGCTGCTGCTTGGGCTCGGCTTCTGCTTGCGCATTCAGCACGCTACGGTGCCGCTGCTTGCCGGTCTGTGGCTGCTATGGACAAGGCGCTTTCGCGTGTTGCTTTGGACCTTTGCCCTTGCGCTCGTGCCTGTTCTTTTCTTTGGTCTGCTGGATCGCCTGACGTGGGGCGAATTCTTTGGCTCCTACATTCGCTATGTCAGGTTCAACGTGGTGCAAGGCGGTGCGGCGAGCTTTGGCACCATGCCCTCGGCGTGGTACTGGGAGCAGTTTCTGCACCGCCTTCCGATTAGCCTTTCGATCCTGGGCCTCGTGTGCCTCCTCGGCCTCCGCGCCAACTGGCCCTTCGTCGGATCCGCGGTTGGCCTCGTGCTCTTGCTCAGCACACAAGGGCACAAGGAAGAGCGCTTCGTGATGCTGTGCTGGCCGCTCGTCCTGATTGCTTTGGCGGGGACGATGGGCGGCTGGCTACAGCTCTTGCGGTCGTGCTCCAATCAAATTCGCTGGTCGCTGCGCCGAGGCGTCGCCGTCGTCGTCGCACTCGTGCTCGCGGACGGCGCCCTTCATTGCAAAGGCAACGACTTCGCTGATCTCGATGCCGATCGCTTTGCCGCGCAGGCCTGGATCGCGCGCCAGCCCGACCTAA
>CAZTTW010000867.1:0-2655 GCA_964616265.1 uncultured Myxococcales bacterium
GTTTGGCTCGGCGGGAATTGGCCGCAAGGCGCTCTTCGGCAAGGCCAGCCGGCTCATCGCGCTCGGCAAGCCGGACGAAGCCGCCGTCATTTACAACGACCTCGCGAACGGTGAGACGGATTTGGACGTTCGTCCGATGGAGCAGGAAGGTGCCGGCGCTGCCTACGAAGCGGCGGGCAAGCTGGATGAAGCTCTTCGCGTTTACTCGGCGCTTGCCGACGCTAGCGCAGCCCGCAACTTCTACTTGGATCGGGCACTCTTCGCGAAGGCCCGCGTGCTCGAAAAGCAAGGCAAGGCGAAAGATGCCGAGCAGGTCTTGCGCGACATTCTGAGCAAGGTTCCGAAGACGTCGCTTCGCCAGCAGATTGACGATCGTCTGGCTGTTCTCACCGAGAAATAGCGTGCTCTTGGTGCGAGGCCTGGCGCGAGGGAAGACGGGCCGACTGGCCAGCGTGTTGCCGTTCGTGCTGGCGGCGTGCTCGACGGTGACGGTTCGCCGTGAGACCGAGGTTCGGCACGACTATCCGGCCGGCGTGGCGCAGATGCGCTGGCACACGCAAATCCACGCTTACCCGGCGACCGAAGGACATCCCGAGGAGTGCGCGTCGGGGGCTCTGGTCGGCAACCGCTTGGTGCTCGGCTCGAGAGGCGGCTCGGTGGTCGGTGTCGACGTCGGTTCCGGCAGTATCGCGTGGTCGACGCCGATTTCAGGCGGTGTCGACGGCGAAGCTCGCTACGACAAGGAACGCGACCAGGTCTACGTCGGAAGCGACGACGGATTCCTCTACGCCGTCAATCCGAAGACAGGCGCGATTCGTTGGTCGAGCAAGTTCAAGGGCCCCGTCGATCACGCACCCGAGATTGGGTCGTCTGGACTTTTCCTGGCGACAGCCTCTGACCGGGTGTTTGCGGTGGATCCTGCCGACGGAAAGATGCGTTGGCAATACGAGCGCGAGACGCCCGAAGGCTTCACGATTCACGGCTACGCGGTTCCCCGCCAAGCCGGCAAATCGGTGTACGCCGGCTTCAGTGACGGTTACATCGTGTCCTTGCAGGCCGAGACGGGCGACCTGCTTTGGTCCCGTTCGTTGGCCGCGGCGTCCGAGCAATTCGTCGACGTGGATGCCACGCCCCTGGTCCAGGACGACAAGCTCTTCGCCGCTTCATTTTCGGGCGGGGTCTATGCCTTGCGTCCGAAGGACGGCGAGGTGCTTTGGCATACGCTGATGGACGGCACCGGCAGCTTGGTCATGGGCGAACAGAATCTTTTCGCCATGTCAGCGCGCGAGGGTCTCGCTGCTATCAGTCTGCAAGGCAACATCCTGTGGCGCCAGGGACTGGAGGATGCGGGCGACCTGACAGCACCGGTGGAGGTCGGTCCGTATCTGGTGTTCAGCGGCAGCCGTCAGGGCCTTTTCATCATCGAGCGAGCCACCGGTAAGCTCCTGCAAATCTTCGATCCCGCTCGCGGTATGTGCGCGCCGCCGACGGTCGATCGCGAGGGCAGGGTGGTCTACGTGCTCGCGAACAGTGGCACGCTCTACGCGGTCGACCTCATCTGGTAGGCCCGCGGCTAGGGGCTGTCCGGTCCGGACGGCCCTAGTGCATCTGCGCGACGTAGCCGGACGCGGTCAGCCGACGAACCAGCTCTTTGATGCGGCGGCCGCCACCGGCGTCACGTGCTCGCCACTCGATTCCGAAAACGTTTTCGGCTCCGGTCTTTCCCGTCCATGCCACTCGGCCGATGAAGGCCATGGGCACCTGCGCACCAGGCGGCACGATCTCGAGCACGACTTGCGACCCGTGCGGGACGGTGGCCGTCGAGAGTACGAAGGCGCCGCCTCGACCGACGTCGCGCAGCTTGCCCTCCAAGCCTTCCGTGCTGCCTACGGGATGCCAGCCGATGGGCAGATCGACCGGAATGCGTTCGTGCCGGCGGCGGCTGCGCACACTGGGACCCGAGCGCGCCATCTCCAAAAGGTACTCACACTTGGCCTGTTCGCCCGGCAGAAACTCGACGCCGATGCCGGCGCGGATCTTCAGAAGATGGCGTCCCGGCCGCCGCCACGCGACTCGACCGTACAGAGTCATGGGCGGCTGTCGTCGACCCATGCGCACTTTCACGGTCAGCAGGTCGCCAACTTGCAACTTGCTCCGCGTAGGGCAGAAGACGCCGCCGTTGCCCCCCGACGGCTGATAGCTCGCATGGAATTCGCTGACGTTCTTGAGCACGAACTCCACGGGGCTCGTGCTGGAGGCGCTTCCGCTTTGCTTGTGAAGGCTTGCTTTTGTAGTCGCAGAAGGCATGCTGGCTTTCGGGAGTGACTCTACCTGCAAACGGACGACTTTGACTATGTGTTGCCGGAGGAGCTGATTGCGACGCACCCGGCGCCGCAGCGAGATGGCTCGCGACTGCTAATTCTTAGCAAAGATGACGGCGGGCGCAATCACTGCTTTTTTCGCGATCTTCTTCGCTTTCTTCGTCCGCGGTCGCTGGTCGTGATGAACGACACCCGGGTGATTCCGGCGCGGCTCTTTGCCAGTAAGCCGACGGGCGGACGTATCGAGGTGTTCTTGGTCGAAAAACGTTCGAATCCGAGTGCGCCGCTTGCACAAGGGGCGTGGCAAGAAGACTGGCAAGTGCTAGTGCGCGGT
>CAZTTW010000868.1:0-2654 GCA_964616265.1 uncultured Myxococcales bacterium
CGATGCGCCCCAGCCCCAGTCCTCGCCGAAGGTCATGGCACCCAGGCACAATTCCGAAACGCGTAGCCGGCTCTTCCCCAGAAGCTTGTAACGCATGTTTTCCCCTTGGTTGCGACCTCTACGACGCCAAGGAGCGGGCGCCGGATGTTGCTACTTGAACCGCGCCACGCTGGAGACCGAGTGGCCAGTCTGCCAAAGCTCGTCGACCAGGCCCACGCGCTCCTCCTCGAGGCGCACGATGGCTGTATGCCGACCGTCGTGCTCGAAGTTGGTTACGCTTTGCAGACGAGCGTCGTGCTTGCTGGCGAGCGCCGTGAGCAGGCCGAAAACATCTTCATTCGCTTTGATGTCAAAAGTGATACGCACTCCGAGCGAGCCAGCACCGAGCGCCGCCAGCAGCGCACGGCAAATGTCCGAGCCGGTGAGAATACCGATCAGTTGAAGGTTGGACGCGATCACGGGCAGCGCATTGATGCGACACTCGATGAGCTGATGCGCGGCCTCCTCCAGGGGCGAATCCTGCCTGGTCGTGATGGGTTCTTTGGTCATGATCTCGCGCACCGGCCGAGGAAGCTCGATGGAGCCGATGAGCGAAAATGGATTTAGATCCGGCGGACACGCGCGCAAAAGGTCACTCTTCGTGACCAGGCCGCACAGCACGTTGTCGGCCCCGACCACCGGAACTTGGCGAATGCGCCGCTTGCCGAGCAGCCGGGCCGCCGTCGAGATGCTCTCGTCGGGCGTCACCGTCGCGAGATCGCGGCTCATCCATTCGGCAACCAACATGTCCGGATCATCGGCGGAATGTGGCCAATTCTACATGGGAGCGCCAGTGTTGCACCGCCGCCAACCGCTGGGCTTCGCCGAGCAATACGCCACGTGCCTTGCCTTGGGCACGGTGGGTGAGGTATTAGCGGTCCAATAAGATGCTAGCCCGGAATTTCCTGGTTCGTAACAGCCATTCAGTTACTGCCGTCGAAGAGCTTGGCTATCGCGGTCGCAAGGTCGGCGGCGCCGAAAGGTTTGCGAAGCAATGCCCGGGTCGGATCGGGCGGCAGTGACTCGAGCACGTTGAACTCGTGACCGGTTACGAACAGGACCGGAGCGGCGCTCGCCACCCGGAATGCCCGGTACACTTCTGGGCCATTCACCCGGGGCATGATGGCGTCGAGGACGAGCAAATCGAACGCCGATCCCTCTGCCTTGATGCGCGTGAGAGCCGCTTCGCCATCTTGGACCGTGACCACGTCATGACCGGTCGCTACCAGGAAGTGCTCGACGATCTTGAGCACCGAGAGCTCATTTTCGGCAAGCAGGATGCGCAAGCGACGTGGCGAGACCGGAGCCGTCCGTGTCTTTGGCGCGGGTAGGTCGCGCGGCCGGTCGCCGCGGGGCAAGAGCACGCGAAAGCGGCTACCTTGACCGACCTGCGATCGAGCTTGGATGCTGCCACCATGGCGATTGGCTATGGCGAAGACAGTCGCGAGGCCCAATCCCGTGCCGGCGCCTGGCGCCTTGGTGGTGAAGAATGGTTCGAAGAGACGGCGACGAACCTCGTCGCTCATACCACGGCCCGTATCTGTTACGTCGAGCGCAATATAGTCGCCCGGTCGGGACAGTCCAAGAGCACCGACCTCTCCAGCAGTGACACAGCATTGTGAGATGTGGATCTGCAACCGGCCGCCCTCCGGCATCGCATCGCGGGCGTTGACACACAGATTCACGACAATCTGCTCCAGTTGGCTTTCATCGGCCCAGACGGCGCAATTGTCATTGCCTCGCTGGACTTCAATGTCGATATGTTCTCCGAGAAGTCGTCGCAACAAGGGCAGCATGCCGTCGATCAGACCATCGAGTGCGACACTCTTGGGCTCACCCACATTCCGACTGAAAGAGAGGAGCTGTTTGACGAGCGTGGCGGCCCGTTTTCCGGCCTCGTTGATCTCCTGCAGCCAGGCTGGTACCTGATCCGATTTGCCATTCGTCAGACAAAGCTGCGTGTTGCCGAGGATGACCTGAAGCAAGTTGTTGAAGTCGTGAGCGACACCTCCGGCGAGCTGGCCTACGGCGTCCATCTTTTCTATTTGCCGAAGTCGCTCCTCGGTTCGCGTCTGCTCCGTAATGTCACGCCCTCCGGCGACGAAACCCGTTAGGCCCCCGTCTGAGTCTCGTAGCGGTGAAAGACTCGCGAGAATGACCTGTTCGTCCGGTCCGTCGAACTCGCCTCGAAGGACCCCACGCCAGGATGTGCCATTGGCGATAGCCTGCACGAGAGCGAGACGATCGTGGTCCCCGCTTCGATTCGGCAACAGATCGGGCCAATGTCGCCCTCGAGTCTCGGCCTTGTGGGCGCCGGAGCTGCCACCCTCGAACGCGGCGTTCGCGTACTCGATTCGCCCTTGTCGATCCAGAAGAAGAATGGATTCATCCGTTTGCTCGAGAGCATTCATGAGCCGAAGATTGGCGTGCTCGGCGCTACGACGAGCAGTGATATCAACGGCCACCCCAGTCGCTCCCACTATCTTGCCCTCACCGTCCCGCCTGGGAACGTAGCGATATTCGAAGTCGCAGTTGTTAACCGAGACGATTCCCTCGACCGAGTGTCCCTGCAGGGCGCGATCCGTGGCCTCCACCACCTCTTTCAACAAAGGGAC
>CAZTTW010000869.1:0-2653 GCA_964616265.1 uncultured Myxococcales bacterium
GGTCCAGGTCGCTGCATGAGACGCTCTGCATGCCACACTGCTCGCTCCTCGAACGAGGCCGAGGCAGTGCCTCCTTCTTCGGCCGCAAGAAGCCGTGCGATACGGCGCTCGATGGCAGGCAATCGAGCGGCGTAGGGCGTGTAAAAGGAACGTGTACCGAGAAGCGCAGCGCGTTCGGATTCGAAGGCCGAGCGCGCCAGCGGGTAGTCGCCCTTGTTGACGAGCGCAACGCCGATGGTGTCCAGCCGGTCGAGCGCTTGTCGCACGAAGGGACTGCCCGGTACGTAGAGCCGACCGGCGTCGAGATAATGGCGAATGGCCTCGGTCATATCACCGCGCTGCTCGGCGGCAGCCCCTTGGCGGCAGGCTTGGCGCGAGTCGATCAGCAGACGCGTGACGATCACGGCGAGGGCAACGGCCAACCCGAAGAGCACGATGCCCACTTGTCGCGAGCGGCCATGCATTAGACGAAATCCCGCTTACGGAAGATCAACATGGCCAAGACCAGCACGACCAGCGAATAGGCGACGCCGTACGCGGTGGTGGAAAGCAGGTAGTCGGCGCCAACGAACTGGCGATGGATGGACGTTTCCTCTGCTCCGATGATAGCGCCCGACGGATAGAAGAGGTGCAGATTGGGGATCAGGTTGCAGGCAAGGTTCAAGACGGCTTTCGCCGTCGGTCCCAGTTTTTCACTCAGCGCCCGAATGTCGGGCACCGAGCGACCGACGACGAAACAGCCGAGGGCGAAGAATCCCGACAGGAAAGGACTGGAAAACGACGAGAAGAAAACCGCCACCGAGGTGACCAGCATGACGTTGACGAAAAGCAGCCACACTGCCTTCACCATGGCGACGTCGAAATGCGCGTCTTCGAAGGCGAGAACTGCGGCCAGCACGGCCGCCATCACGACCATCTGCACGGCCAGCGTGAGCAGCATGCCGAGCCATTTGCCGAGCACGAATTCCCAGCGCCACAGCGGTTTGGGCAAAATCGTGTACACGGTCTTGAGGTCCAGCTCTTTGTAAAGCAAGTTCACGCCGACGAAGATGGCGATGATCACGCCGAAAAGATCGATGCCGAAGAGGCCGACGTCGCGGACGGTGCGTACTTCTTCGTGCAGCGTCAGGTTGCCGAGGGCCAACGCCGACACGATGATGAGCACGGCGAAGAAGAGCAGGCTGTAGAGGATCTTGTTGCGAACTGCCTCGCGGAAGGTGTTCCAGGCGATGGCGCGGATGCGATTCATGCCGCCCCCTTGTCTGCGCCGGCTTCGCGCACGAACAAATCCTCGAGCGACTCGCGCCGGGGCGTGACCGAGACGACGCTCGCGCCAGCGGCGAGCGCTGCTTTGAGAAAAGCATCGACGTCGGCGCCTTCGGGCAAATCCGCCAGCCTGCCGTCGGGGGTTTCGCGCACGTGGGCGCCGTCGGGCAGCGACGGAAGGGTGCCGACACCGTGGCGGAAGCTGACCTCGGTCGAAAGCAGTCGCGCGGTCAGAAGTTCCGACAGCGGGCCGACGTTGCGAATGCAGCCGGCGAAGATCATGGCCACCCGATCGCAGGTCAACTCGACGTCGGGCAGGATGTGCGTCGAATACAAGACGGTACGGCCTTCGCGCTTGAGCTCGAGCATGAGGTCGCGGATTTCCTTGCGGCCGATCGGATCGAGGCCGGTCATGGGCTCGTCGAGCACGACCAACTCGGGATCTCCCATGAGCGCTTGCGCGATACCGATGCGCTGGAGCATGCCTTTCGAGAATTTGCGCAGCGGCCGGCCGCGGGCGTGGTCGAGGCCGACGCGGGTGATGAGATGGGCGGCGCGTTCTTTGCGTGTGGCGCGTGGCACGTCACAAAGGGCGCCCACCAGGTCGAGAAATTCTTCGGGCGTGAGGTATTCGTAGAAATACGGGCTCTCCGGCAAGTAGCCGAGCCGGCGCTTGGCCTCGCGGCTGGGGACCGGACGGCCCAGCACCTCGGCGTGACCGCGCGACGGAAATACCAGACCCATGAGCATCTTGAGCGTGGTGGTCTTGCCCGAGCCATTCGGTCCCAAGTATCCGAACACTTCGCCGCGCCGAACGTCGAACGTGGCTTGCTTTACGGCTTCCACGCGCTTGCGAAAGAAGCCGAGATGAAAGGTCTTGGCCAGCTCGTCGGCGCGCAGAACGATCTCGCTCATTGATCGTATCCTAGTCTGCCCGATGTCTCCGATACCAATAGATGGTGCGCAAAAGGCCCTCTTCCAGGTCGACTTTGGGGGCGAAGTGCAAAAGCTCGCGCGCCTTGTCGATGTTGGGAATGCGCAACTCCACGTCGGCGTGGTTCCACGGCACGTGCTCGATCGGCGAGGCGCTCGAGGCCAGGCGGACGATTTCCTTGGCCAGCGAGTGAATGGTCAGGGTCGAGCGCGGGTTGCCGATGTTGAAGGCATGGCCGACTGCTTCGTCGCGGTCGAGCGCCAGCGCGATGCCGTCGACGATGTCGTCCACGTAGCACCAAGCGCGAATCTGCGCCCCATCGTTGTGCACCTGCAGCGGCTGGCCCCGCAGCGCGCGCACGATGAAATGGTGAACCGCGCCTTCGCCCACCTGGCGCGGACCGTAGATGTTGAACGGCCGGATGGAAACCGTGGGCAGCTTGTACTGCTTCCA
>CAZTTW010000870.1:0-2649 GCA_964616265.1 uncultured Myxococcales bacterium
GGCATCACAGCCGCCGTCGATCGCGCGCTCGTATTCGAAAAGGGTGTCTTTCCGAGTCGTGTTGATGTGAACACAAGTGAGGGTATCGTCACCCTATCTGGAGCCGTCAGCAACCTCCTTGCCAAAGAACGCGCGGTCAAGATCGCAGAAAGCATCCGGGGCGTTCGAGCAGCCATCGATCGCATCACCGTGACCCCGGTCGTACGCCCAGACGCGGACATCCGCAAGGACATTCTTGCGGCACTCCGGCTAGATCCAGCAACTGAATCCTATCGGGTAAGCCTCTCAGTCGAAAACGCAGTCGCCATCCTGAGCGGCACCGTTGGGTCCTACACTGAAAAGCAACTCGCCGCTAGGATAGCCGCGGGCGTCAAGGGAGTCAAAGAGGTTCGCAATGACCTCACAATAAACTACCTGGCAAAACGCACCGATTTCCAAATTGCTTCCGACGTCAAGGCTCGTCTCCAATGGGACATCTGGATCAATGGAGACCAGATTAGCTCCGCGGTGAAGGACGGCAAAGTGACTCTTACCGGCGCCGTTGCTAGCGCAATCAGCAAATCACGAGCGTTCGAGGATGCCTGGGTCAACGGGGTGATGTCCGTGGATGACAGCCGTGTGAAGGTCGAACCATCAGTTCGCGATGGTGACCAACGCCAGCTGAAGTACGCCATGAGGTCTGATAGCGAAATCAAACAGGCAGTCCAGACCGCCCTCGGTCTTGACCCGCGGGTTGCGGCCTATTCTCCTGACGTGAACGTCGAGAGCGGAATCGTCATTCTCGGCGGCACAGTGGGGAATTTGAAGGCGAAAGCCTCCGCCGAACAGGATGTAAGAAACACCGCAGGCGTTTTGGGCATCGAGAATCTCCTCAAGGTGAGACCGAACAGCCAGTCTACGGACACAGAAATGAAGGAGCAGATGAAGGCCGTCTTGCTCTGGGACCCATTGCTAGACAGCTCTACCATCAACGTGGCAGTCGCTGACCATGTGGCCTACCTTTCAGGTTCAGTGGCGTCGAACTATCAAGAGGGTGAAGCCCAAGATGTTGCTTCGCGAACGAAGGGTGTGATCTCCGTTGTCAATCACCTGAAGGTTGAACCTGAATTCGGCGTCTCCTACTATACTTGGCCAGACGACCTCGGATACGGCTGGCCCTACTACGACCAGTCCCCCTATTACATTTCAGACGTTTTCGGACCACGGGCATTTCTGAGTGATCAGTTCATCAAGAGGAATATCGAGGACGGTTTTTTTTGGAGTCCATTCGTACGTAGCAAGGACATCAAGGTGTCTGTCGATGGAGGGGTTGCGACGTTGACCGGCACCGTCGGGACTTGGATCAGCTGGACGGAGGCCGACAGAGACGCCCGTAGGAGTGGTGCGACCTCTGTCCTTAACCGAGTGAAGGTCAAAGAAGGCACTTGGCGGTGGTAGTGCGGGCAGGGATAAAGGTAACGATTCTGTGCAACATCGAATACGGTCACTCTTCTAGGCTCTCATGAATGCTTTCGTGCCGCGCATTTGCGTCGTAGCCGCGTTGATTCATGACTCAACTCATCGTCGGGTCGAGGGCTGAACCCTGCAAGAACGAAATACGGCCTGATAGCAGCTTCTGGAAGCTCAACGAAGGGAATGTCACAGCCGACTTCATTCAAAGAACAAGAAAGAAAGTGAGATCAGACGATGAGTTCATTGTGGATTTTGTGGATGGCGTTTATGTTTCTGTTTCTTGTATCCCCGGTTACCTATGGTTGGGGCTATCGCGGATGGGGACCGCCGTACCCGCGATATATCCAGCGACGTCGCGGACTGCGAGCATCTTCAACGGGGCAGCCAGCAGACCTTCGTCACCAGTCTTGGGGATGGGGCGGCGACTTCGTTTGGTTGGTTTTTCTCATTGCAGGGGCGTGGGCTTGCGCGGGCCTTTTGCTGCGATGAGAAGCCGGCGGTGAAATTGGGCACCGTCGGCCTTGGACGGATGGCGGCCGACATGGTTCGCTCGGCCATCGACGAAGGCGTGGTAGCGCCGGTTCTAAGCACAGTCCCAACTCCGCGTCTTGCCTCGCGAGACGACGAGGATTTTGTCAAGAAGCTGCTCTCTCGAACTGCACCCACGGTCTCGTCCGTGATAGCCAGAGGCCCATCTTCGATAGAAGATCACCGGCAATCCCAGTCGGCCCCTCCAAACTGATGGCGACGGCACATCATCTTGGTCGAGCGGAGCGAGCCTTCACACTTCCCCGCTGCAAGTCCCGAAGTTGCTTGTATCCCATCGGTGGATCGAAAGCTGCTGTAGACGCGGACAGGGAATGAGGCAATTCCATGAAATTCGCACTTGGCGCGGCACTCTTGCTTCTTCTTCCAGGAATCACGGCTTCTGCTCAAGCCCCCCCATCCGGACACGCGGACGTTTGATCGGTGTCTCGAATACTGCTGTAGCGATGTGTGACTACCATTCCGGCCGTATTCGATTCATCGCTTTCTGACACACGCAAGTAGGGGAGACGCATACTATGGGAAAGATCATCGGAATAGACCTCGGGACCACTAACTCCGTCGTGGCTATCATGGACGGCAAAGAACCCAAGGTCATCACGAACGAAGAAGGCGGGCGTCTGACTCCGTCGGTTGTGGCCTGGGACGACA
>CAZTTW010000871.1:0-2649 GCA_964616265.1 uncultured Myxococcales bacterium
TTTCGACACTTCGATCAACTGGAACTGGCTGACTGGACCCGTTGATTGTCGTCTGTCGAACGCTTGGCCGTTAAGCTGCGGGCGGCCGTCCGCGGCCGATCGTCGGGTGCAACGCCATTGTCCTGCCTCAACTCCGATCGTCGGGTACGTCCGGCGGATTCCTGGTGCCCTTATCCACAAGCTCCGCCAACACGAGCTTGCGCGTGATCTCCGCGGCTTCGTTCAGACTGGCCGCCCGAACCCATCTGGTCGTGAAGAAACCAAGGCGGTCGGTCCTCTTCGATTCGATGTCGAAGAGAAACACGGGGCCGCCTTCGAGTGTGACCTTGAATCGAAACATCGCGAGGTCAGGACAACGGTTGCGCGTTCAGCGGCGCCGCACAATCGGCGTCCGCTGCAACTCGCGGTTATGCGGCCTTCGCGCGCTTTGAACGCCGGGACTCGCCTGCACGCTTCAGCTCCTCGCGTACGACCCGCCGGACGATCGTCTCGATCTTGGCCGGCCCCTCGGTCGCGATGTTTCGGAGCGCTTCATTGATCATGCTCTGGTAGTTGCCACCGCCCGCGGCATCGGCTTGCTCTCGGAACCACTCCAGAATGTCATCGTCGAGACGAATCGTAATCCGAGTCTTGCCTTTAGACGCGAGCAGAATCGCCCCTCGCTTTCCCTTCTTGAAATCGTACTCGTTACGCATGGTTACTCCTCCTGATACTCGCGTAGCTCGACGCGGGTTGCTCTCCTCGCCGAGATCAGACGAACTTCCTCGTCCCGCCACGTCCAGCACACCACGACTACCCGCCCCAGAAAGTCGAGCCCGATGGTGACATATCGATCCTCGTCAGGATGCGGATCATCGAGGGTAATTGCTCGTGGGTCCTCGAACACCGCGACG
Source organism: uncultured Myxococcales bacterium (assembly GCA_964616265.1). Taxonomy (GTDB): domain Bacteria; phylum Myxococcota_A; class Polyangia; order Fen-1088; family Fen-1088; genus Fen-1118. The sequence goes on from CAZTTW010000871.1 coordinate 894, forward strand.
GCGTCAGCGAAGCTGATGCCGTGCTTTGCTCGGTTGGCGCGAGCCTTTGCAGGATCCCACTGGTAGGACACCTAGCAAGTGTATGTACCTTCGTGCATACATGCAAGCTCAAGTGGGTCCGCAACGCTTTGCCGTTAAGCGGTGGGCGGCCGTCCGCGGCCGACCATCCGCTTCAACGGCTTTATGGCAGCGGTCTCATCACGGTTTGCAGCGGACCAATGGCGAGGCATGGACCCGATGCCTCTTACAACGATGCTCGGAACAGACTGCAATCCAGTCGTCCGGATTCGTGTGACAGCCTGCTATGTACTGCTCCAAGGTCTCTTTGCCGTCGCAGACAAGACTCGCGCGGTGTCTTGCAGCAGCGGCATGAGAAATGGCATATGGTTCAACCTCAGGATCTTGCCTGCAGGTGTTGACTGACGAGTCGCCAACGATGCCGCAATCGGCGTCCGTCTCGCATGCAAGGTCCTCGAGCGGAGGGATAAACGGATCTGGAGCCTTCTTCTTGATGCTCGCCACGCGATTGGGGCGGCTTGGCTCGTCGACATTCGCCCGCGAGGAGATGGACGGAGCTGGCACGCTCTGCTGCGCGGCCGTCACCGCACAAGAAGCCGACCACAAGAGAACCAGGAATAGCCATCGAGTCCGGCTCTCCCACGCCTTTCGATGAAGTTTTTTCATGGCATCCGCACGTCAACGCTTTGGCGTTAACGCGCGGGCGCGCCAGCGCCCGTCGCGTTCAACGCCTTTCGACGGCGCCCCCCGAAGCACACTCTTGAGCTCGGAGCAGCAACCATGGCGCCGCATCCACTACAGCGAAGAAATATCTGGAGCCGGATCTGGACATGTCTGCCAGCTGCCATCACGTGAGTCTAATACCCGACAGAACTGTTGCCACTTTGGTTTTCCGAGGTCGTCATCAAACTGAACCTTCCCGGTCAAATACAGCCGAGAAACGCCGCTCTGGACGGCCTCCATATCTGCTGAGGTCAAAGTGGGCCCCGTGTACCTGAATTCGAGGCTTCCGTTGGCCACCACCCCGTCGAAGGGCTTCACTGGTGTGGGTACTGTCTCTGGCTTGGGAGCCGGCGTATTGGCGCGAATGACCTCGGGACGTAAGTAGGCCCGAAATTGGGCCGGACTGGGGCCGTTGTTCACCAGCCAGATCGTGAATGTGCTTCTTCCGTCGCCCGTCGCCGCACCATCGTATTTCACTATGGCCGGCTTGGCGCGCAGGGCCTCGATCGCGACGTTCAGTTGTCCCTTCATCGTGCAGTTCTGCATGAGCAGCACGACCAAAGTCCCAGCCTGAACTACCATGATCGATATCTCGCTGAGGCTCCAGCGTTGGCGCCGTTCTCCGTGGGCTCTGAGCGTTGCCGCCTCTTTCGTAAACGAACGCGCGTCACCTTGCTGTATCGATCCAGAGCCGCCGGGCGCGGTATTGTCACTGAGTGCCTCTCCCATGGCTGGCATCATAGCCCTGTTCTCAAAGGGTCGAGATGTTCTTTTAGCGGGGCGGCACTCCGGTCTTGCACGCTTCCCGCGAGACACCGACAGGGAAAACTACGCGCCAGCGCATTGGCGTCCGTCGAACGGCTTGGCGTTCACCTGCGGGCGGCCGTCCGCGGCCGACCGACAGGTGCAACGCCATTATGGCGGCTGAACGTCCACCTTTCCCCGCTTTAGGTATGCCCCAACAAGCCTTCCAGAAGGCGTTCCAGCGGCATGCCGAACCTTTGGGCCACCTGAG
>CAZTTW010000872.1:0-2649 GCA_964616265.1 uncultured Myxococcales bacterium
CGACCTCGACAAGCTGTGCGAGCGACTGATTGCTGCGGCCAACGGCAACGGCGGCGTCGACAACATTACCGTCGTCTGCGCGCGCATCGAGCCGCTGTAACCGCGTGGCGGCCCGCCTCAACGCGCTCGGGGCTCTAGCCCACAGGATTTTCGCGAGTATTGTTGGCTGGGCGACAATTGTTGGGCAAAGCCCTTCGCCGCCCAAATGCGGGCATCTCGATGCCATCGGGCGGGGGTTCGGCCCGCGGAGGAGTCGCTGGGATCAAAAGGTCGGAATGGGGGCGGTGCGAGTCTTGATGTCGGCGTACGCAGCCTCGATGCCGGCTGTCGCGATCGTCGTCTGTGCACCGGTGGGGTTGCTGCCGTTGTCCGTGACAGTGTTCGAGCCGTTGACATTCTGGAAGATCGACGTCGGCGCGTTGACCATCACGTTGTGAGCGACCGTGAACCCCGCAGTTTGCTCGTCCATGTACATGCCCTGAATCCAATAGTCGGCCCACTTGCTCTGGGAAAAGTCGTGTACGTAGTTGTTCAAGATCTCGGAACCCGGCGATTGATTCGAGAGCGTGTATATCGAAGACCCGTCCGCCAGGATTTGCACGACGTGATGGATATTGTTGTAGTCGATCTTATTGCCGCTCATCGCATTCGTGGCGCTGGTCCATCCGTAGCCGACCGAGATACCCGTGTAGTTGACGTGGCCCACCTCATTGTGCTCGATGTCGATGGCGCGGGGGTAGCCAGCTGCGATGCCACAATCACCTTGGAATTCGGTGGTCACATTATCGATGTAGTTGTCCTTGATGGTGTCGTTCGTACAGATCTCGTTCTTGTCTGTCGGGTTGTAGGCAACGTGGTACTCGGTGTTCTCGTCGGCCGTGAACTTCCCGATCGAGATGCCGTTGCCAGCGATGTCCGTGAACACGTTGCCAACGATCAGGTCGTCGTGGGTTCCTGAGATGAAGTCAAGCCCCGTCGACCCCATCTGCGTGAACATGTTTCTCTCGAAATGGACGTGGTTCGCGTTCGTCACAGTGACGCCGCCGGCCGGCCTTCCCACGGTCTGCTTGTTGTCCGCCGTGGCGGTCAGGTTGTACTGGCCCGCCTGTGCATTGAGGAAGCCATACTGGCTTGGTCTCATATATGTCGAATGCGCGAAGGTCAGGCCCTCGAACCAAAGATAGGCTGCCTGGCTCGATGTGCTTGTCCCTTTCACGCTTAGGAGGGTCTCAACGACCGGCGCGACGACCATCGCCTTCGTCATGTCCTCACCCAACCTGGGCATGTAGTAAAGGGCGTTGGCGGTCTCGTCGAGGTACCATTCACCAGGCTGGTCGAGGAATTCGAGCGCGTTCTCGAAGTAGTAGCACTGCCCCTGGTTGTAGTCGTTGAGGCGCATCAGTGGCGCGGGACGCACGTACACCAGCGAGTCTTCCGGATTTTGAATCTTCAAATAGGCGTTGCCGCCCGTGTTTGTGACGGATGCCAAGCGAAGCACGGTGTCGCCCCAGTTGATCATCAAATGCATCTCGACCTTGGTGAAGTTGTTCCAGGCCACGACCTTGGCGGACTCCACTTGCAGATTGTGTGCTGTCCGGTCGAAGCCCGTGACCCGGTCGAAATTCGGAGCACCCTTGTCGCCGAGATTCGGGGAGCGCGCACGAACCGCCTTGACGCCGTTCACATAAAGCTGGCGAAAGCGCGCAGTCACGCCGCTCGCCGCATAGATTCCCTTGGACGCATCGAACACCTTCCATCCGGTGATGGGAATTCCACCGGTGAGAAGCGGCTGCTCGCCCGGATAGGCCATGTACTTCACGTAGTATCCGTCCTTGCCCGAGTCGGTATTGGCGAACGTGACGGCCTCGGTCAACGGGTAGGTTCCGCCGCGCAGGTAGACCAGCAGGTCGGCGGTCATCGCGCTGTTCTTCGTGCGCACCAGGTCGCGCGCTTTGGCCACTGTCTTGAGCGGCTTGTCGAGCGTGCCGGGATTGGAGTCATCGCCGCTCGGCGAGACGTAGATCGCCCCGGCCACGGCCGTTCCGCCGCCTGCTCCGGTCGCACCACCGGCGCCGACCGTGCCGCCCGAACCGACCGTGCCGCCCGAAGCGGTCAGACCGCCCTGGCCAGTCGTGCCGCCCGCGCCGGCCGCGCCGCCTACGCCCGCCGCTCCACCCGTTGCGCTCGCGCCGCCCGAGCCAATCGCGCCGCCGGAGCCTTTTGCACCCCCAGCTGCCGTCTGGCCTGCGGAGCCGGACTGGCCTGCCATTCCACTCGTGCCACCCGTGGCGCTGCTGCCGCCCATCCCGACCCTGCCGCCGCTTGCCGACGCTCCCCCAAGACTGGCCCCGCCTTTTCCACCATTTCCGGAAGAGGTAGAGCCCGAACACCCGGAGGCAAGCGACAAACACAGTGTAACAGCAGGAAGAACGAACGAGCGGTCAAATTGCGGTGATTGCCGAGATGTCATAAAGCCTATTCTCCTGCAAAGTAGTCATCTTTCACTGGCGATTGTCGATGGACCGGTATGCCGGTCGCTCATTATAGGCGCGGACAATCCGAGTAAACGCGCTTCGGGCGTCGAAAGCCGCACACATCCGGCCTTGGATTGGGACCGCGACTGCTACTGCGGCGTCAGCGTAACCGCGT
>CAZTTW010000873.1:0-2644 GCA_964616265.1 uncultured Myxococcales bacterium
GCCATCGGCCGATTCCACGAGTACCTGCGAGCGGGCAAAAAGCTCAGCGCCGAGGAGAAGGCGGACGCGGAAAAGCACATCGCCGATTGCAAGGAGCTGCTCGCGAGTGAGAAGCCGCAAGCCGTACCTCCCCCTCTAGCCTCGCAGCCAGAAACCGAGAAGGCGACCGCGGCAGAGAAGCCCTTGACCACGGTTCATCAGACCAACCCAGTGGCAGGGTCTCCAGGGTTGCGAACGAGTGGCATCGCCACCACGTCGGCAGGGGGCGCGGTGTTGGTCGCCGGCATCGTCTTCAATCTCAAGTCCAATAGCCTCGCCCAGGATCTCAAGAAGACCGACGGATACACCTCGGGCAAGGAGTCCGACCGCAAGACCTATGCAACACTTGCTTGGCTGAGTTACGGCGTGGGGGCGGCATGCGTCGCAACGGGCGCAATCCTCTATCTCCTCGGCTCGCGGTCGGATGGCGAAGGAACCGTCGCGCTCCTACCGTCGTTCGCACCAGGTCAGGCTGGCGCCGTTCTGAAGGGAGCGTTCTAGGTGTCTCGCATCGGTCGTTGGCTTTCCGTGTCCGTTCTCGCCTTGCTTCCATTCGCAGGATGCCTCGAAAGCGCCCGCGTGGACGAGCTGAGCTGCACGAAAGACAAGTTCTGCCCCGACGGATACGTTTGCGTGGCTACGCAAGCGGGCGCTCCCGGCAAGTGCCAGAAGGCCGCGGATGCAGGACGCTCCGACGCAATGAGCGTCGCAGATAGCGCGAACACCACTGATGGCCGGGCCATCAACGACGCGGGGGCCGATGGTCCTGCTCCTTTGAACGACGGCCCGGTGACGAGCCCTGATACGCTAGCAGCAACTGACGAGGCACCATCTCCCGACATTTCGGACGAGCCGGATACGGTATCGGACTTGCTCGTGTTGGCCGATCTTGGCCCCGACGTTCCGTCAGACATTCCGATCTCGCCGCCCGACACCTCGGCCGACAACAAGGTGCCGACACCTGACCTGGGACCCGATGTCACACCTGACCTCCCTTACGGTCCTGAAGTCGGGCCGGACTTGCCGCCTGCGAGCTGTGTGATTACCGGAACCAGCTACGCCAACGGCACAGCCAACCCAGCGAATGCCTGCCAGGTCTGCAAACTGGCGACCTCTGCGTCGAGTTGGTCGAATGCAGACGAAGGCGCCGCCTGCGACTCGGGCAAGTATTGCAACGGGGGCTTGTGCAAAGCCGGCTGCTTCATCTCTGGGGCCTACTACGCCAACAGCGCCGCCAATCCAGCAAACGCCTGCCAGACCTGCCAGACCGCATACGCACTGACGTCGTGGACAAACAGCACCAATGGGACGAAGTGTGGCGCCGGCCAGGTTTGCAACGGCGGCACCTGCCAAAGCGGATGCTGGATCGACGGCGCGCTGGTCGGCAGTGGGACCACCAATTCATCGAACGTATGTCAGATCTGCAAACCCGCGACGAGCACTTCTGCCTGGTCCAACAACGATGACGGAACAGGCTGCGGCGGCGGCAAGATCTGCGCCGCGGGCACATGCCAGCCCGGCTGCTACCTGAACGGCGCGGTCTACGCCACAGGCGCTCTCAATCCATCCAACGGCTGCCAAAGCTGCTACCCCGCGAGTTCAACGTCCGCCTGGTACCAGGTGCCGTCCGACTGCGCGACCATCGCCGCGCACGACAATTTCACCTGCGCCACGGTCGGCGGCGTCGCCAAGTGCTGGGGTACCAACGGCGACGGCATTCTCGGACAGTCCGTCGATCAACTCCCCGGCAGCGCGGTGCCGGTCACGGTCAGTGCCCTCGGCACCAATGTGCAGGCCATATCGACCGGCGGCGGTTCGAGCCAAAGCTGTGCCCTTGTCGGCGGTGGCATCAAGTGCTGGGGGAGAAACGACTATGGTCAGTTGGGCACTGGCAGCAGCAGCGCCAACAGCTACACGCCGGTCCCGCTGACCGGCATCGGCGCCGGAGGCATGGGCATCGCCTCAGGTGAGACCCACACGTGCGCTCTCCAAAATGGACAAGTCTCGTGCTGGGGCACCAACACAAATGGCCAGCTTGGATCGGTCAGCAGTCAAGGCGTCAGTCCGCCCGTCGCGATCGCACTGAGCACCAACGCCCAGGCTATCACCTCTGGCGCTGAGCATTCGTGCGCGTTGGTTAGCGGCTCGGTCTGGTGCTGGGGATACAACTCCAGCGGGCAGCTGGGCAATAACTCAACGACGGATAGCGCCGTCCCCGTCCAGGTAACTGGGTTGGGCTCGAACGTCCAAGCCATCGCGGCGGGACGAGGGCACACGTGCGCCATCGCGAGCGGCGCCCTTCTCTGCTGGGGATACAATTCGGATGGCGAAGTCGGTGACGGAACGACGATCAATCGGCTGACGCCTGTTCCAGTGCAGGGCTTGTCGAGCGGCGTGCAGGCCGTGGCTGCTGGCACCTACCACACCTGCGCGATCGTCAATGGCGGGGCTTGGTGCTGGGGAATGAACTTGGATGGGGAGTTGGGCGACAGTTCCACGACGACTAGCCCGTCCCCGGTAGCGGTGCAGGGACTTTCGACCGGCGTGCAGGCGATCACCGCAGGCTACAGCCATTCGTGCGCGCTCACGAGCGCGGGCGCGAAAT
>CAZTTW010000874.1:0-2642 GCA_964616265.1 uncultured Myxococcales bacterium
TATCGGACTTTTGCGTTCGATTCGGTGAAGGCAAAATGAATGGCGCTTGTTCGACTTATGCACGCTCTACCGGCATCCGCTGGCGTAGCTAAGCGCGTGTGCATGGTTGATTGTCGCTTTTGTAACCCGCAGTGACTCGACGCCGGTTGCGCGGGCCGATTCACACTTGGGCACATCAGGCATAGAACAAGCCCGCGGCCTTCATGGCGTCTCTTAGTAGCGTGAGCTCGGCCTGCAGATGGCCGAGGATAGATCCGGCGGTTTCCATTTCACTCGGACTGCTGCTTTCCTCCAATTGCAAAGCCAACTCTGCCAACGCACAACCACCAACGGCGCTGGCGGCGCCTTTGATGGTGTGCGCCTGTTGCCTCGCACACTTGAGGTCCGAAATTTCCAAAGCGCCCGTCAGCGCCGCGAACCGCTTTGGCATATCGTCGAGGAACGCCGACACGATGGATTGGGCCAGGGCGTGGTCGCCCGAAACTCGCGCGAGTAGCGCCTTCTCGTCGAACACCGGGGCGTTCGCGTTTCCTCGCTTGTCGCTTGAAGGACGCACAACCCTTGCACCTCCGTCAGGCTGGACATTTCCTTCTCCAAGCCACTTCTCGACCAACGCCTGGAGATCCGAAGGTGAAAACGGCTTCGCGAGGTAATCGTCCATCCCGGCTGCAACAAATTTCTCGCGGTCGCCCCGCATCGCGTGCGCGGTCATGGCGATGATCGGGATCTTGCGATCCGTGCCTCCGTGCTCTGCACAGCGGATGGCCCGAGTTGCCTCCAAACCATCCATCTCTGGCATTTGCACGTCCATCAGCACTAGGTCATAGTGTTTGGATCGCAAGGCTGCGACTGCCTCGCAGCCGTTGGCGACGACATCGGCGCGTAGTCCAAGTTTCTCCAGTATGCCAAGCGCGACTTGCTGGTTGGTGATGTTGTCCTCGGCGAGCAGAATGCGCATTTTGTCCCAGCTGGGCTGGCGAGGGCTTTCACGAAGAAGCTGCGCCCGCACGGGGACTTCCGTCCCGGCCATGGATTCGTCTGGCAAAAGCTTCGCGAAGCGGGCCGTGAACCAGAACTCGGAGCCCTCGCCTTCCTCGCTGTTCACGCCGATCTCGCCGCCCATGAGCTCGGCCAGTTGCTTCGAGATCGCCAGCCCTAGGCCGCTGCCGCCGTACTTGCGCGTGGTCGAGGCATCCACTTGCGAAAACTTACCGAACAACAGACCGAGTCGGTCACGTGGAATACCGATACCCGTGTCGCGCACCGAGAAGCGCAGGACGACCTCGTGGGCCGTCTCCCGCTCCACACCGACCCGCACCACCACCTCGCCCGTGCTGGTGAACTTGACCGCGTTGCCGACCAGATTGATCAGCACCTGGCGCAAGCGGCCCGCGTCGCCGCGCAACAGCGGCGGTACGTCAAGATCGAGAGCGCAGGCAAACTGCAAATCCTTGTCCTCGGCACGGAAGGCCATCCCCGCGGCGAGATCGTCGATGAGAGACCGGGGGCAGAAGTCGATACTTTCCAAGGTCAGCTTACCCGCCTCGATCTTCGATAAATCGAGGATGTCGTTCAGCAATGCCAGAAGGGATCTCGCGCTGGCACGCGTGGTCTCGGCGTAGCGCCTCTGCGCGGCCGTGAGGCGGGTGTCCAGTAAGAGTTCGGTCATCCCAATCACGCCATTCATCGGGGTACGGATCTCGTGGCTCATGCTGGCCAAGAACTCGCTCTTGGCTGCAGTCGCTTGCTCGGCCTTGACCGCCATCGCGGTCGCGGCGGCTGTGGCCACCTTGAGAAGTTGATGGCTCTCCCGAAGGTCTCTTTCTTGCTGTTTTCGCTCGCTGATGTCCCACAGCACACCGTCGACCCGCTGCAGCCGTCCGTCTTCGTCGCGGGCCGCGGCGCCGCGGCTGCAAATCTCGTGGACGCTGCCATCTTGCCAGACCGCGCGGAATTCGACCTCGTAAGGGGCTCCCTCGCGAGTCGTGCGCGACATGGAGACGGCGAGGTGAGGCCGATCGTCGGGGTGTACGACGGCAAGGAATTCCTCCGCGGTACCGCTGAAAGTGGCACTGTCGACACCGATCAGGCGGCATACCTGCGCGTCGAAAGTTCGCCGACCGCTCTCGATGTCGAGGCGCCAAACCCCCATCTCGGCGGCACGAAGCGCAAGGTTGAGGCGGGTAACGTTGGCCTGGAGCGCTCGTTCGAGGCGGTGATGGTCGACGACCTTCCACACCGTATCCATGAGGAGCGTCAGCTGTCGCACATCAGCAGCGTCGTACATCGCCGTCTTGTTGGCGACGCCGACCACGGCGACAATCCGGCCCGAGCTGCGCACCGGAATCGTCATGAAACGGTGGAGGTGAGCGTGGCCCTCGGGAAGCCCTCGCTTAAGTGGGTTAGGTGCCGCGAACTCGTTGATGACGATCGCCTTGCCCTGCCTGACCGCCTCGCCCCACGCACCGGTTCGGTCGAGCTCGTACTCCGTCTGCGGCTTGACCACGGCGCATTCCTTCATCACGCCCTTCGACCAGGTGTTGAGGGTGAATCGCCGGGTTTCTTCGTCATAGTGATAGATGTAACCGAAGGTGCTGCCGGTCAGGGTGATTGCTTCGTCGAGGGCCTTGTCCAGGAGATCC
>CAZTTW010000875.1:0-2641 GCA_964616265.1 uncultured Myxococcales bacterium
GGCGATACGATTCGCCGTGGAATTCCGGGATGCGTTCGGTGGCGGCGAACTGCTGCGCGGCGACGGCGGCGCCCAGAGCGCCAGCGTAGACGGTATCGATGGGCACGCGGAGCAAGGGGAAGCCCAGGATCTGCTCGACCGCCCGGTGCATGCCCTGGTTGTTCGAGACCCCGCCTGAAAAAAGGACCTCCTGTACGATACCCACCCGGTTGAGCAGACTGCGCACGCGGCGGACGCTGGCCAGGTGGATGCCCGCGGCGATGTCCTCGACGGCCTCGCCCTTGGCGCGGAATGAAATGACCTCGGATTCGGCGAAGACTACGCACTGGCTGGAGACCTCCGAGGGCGCGGTGGCCTTCAGCGACGCTTTGCCCAGGTCATCAATGGTCAGGTCAAGGATGCCGGCGACCTTTTCGAGAAAGCGTCCCGTACCCGCGGCGCATTTGTCGTTCATCACGAACGCCTCGACCTTGCCGTTCCGCGGGTCCACCCGGATAGCCTTGGAATCCTGCCCGCCGATGTCCAGGATGGTGCGCACGTTGGCGTTGAGATAGTGCGCGCCCAAGGCGTGCGCGGAAATCTCGGTGACGATGCGCGACGGTATGTCGTCGAACTTCAGTGCCACCCGGCCGTAGCCGGTGCCCACGATGTAGCGGACTTTGTCCCGGGAAACCCCGGAGTTTGCGAACAATTCGTCGAGTAGCTCCTGCGCGGTTTCCTGCATGTTAATGCCGGTGGCGGTGAGGGCTGTGAAGTAGCTCCCGTCGTGGAAGAGAACCGCTTTCGCTCCGCGCGAACCGATGTCGATTCCGACCACGGTCTCGCCGGTTAATTCGCTGAGTACGGATTTGTCGATGATGTCGGCTAACTTGCCCATGCGTGCCTCGTTGTTGCGGTTGCGCTTTCGTCGTCGCGGCGGAATGACCGGAGGGCGATTGCCGTTTTATCCGCGCGGGGCAGTTGCAACCGATGTGCCACGCAATAGAGGAGTAGGGACACCGAAATCTCTTAATTTGGCTTTCGTTGAGAGTTGCCTGCGCAACAAGCCTGGTGTCCCGGTGGTGAATCTGCAGCAGGAAGCCGCGTCGAACCTCGTGCGGTCGGAAAAGTTGAGGCGTTCGGTGTGGTACGGCGCTTGCTGGAGAGCGTGAAAACCGGATTCGGACTGGATCCGCATTTCATCGACCGAAAGGAATCGCATTCATGAGCATGAGCAGTTGGTTTCGCAATGTCGGGCTAGCCGTCGTCGCCGCGGCGACGTTTTCGTGCGGCGACGATCTGGGGACGCCAAGGGTGGACGGCGGATCGGACGGGGGCAAAGCGGGCGACGCCGGTGGAAACGGCGGTGTGGCCGAAGCTGGCAGTAAGTCCGAAGCCGGCGCTAGCGAAGCCGGAGCTGCAAACGGAACACGGGCAGTGGACGCCATCTTCGAGACCGGCCCGAATTCGACTGATACGCCGTTGGCGGTGGACACGGCCAATGCAGACAGTGGCCCGGACGCTACCGACGTCAGCGTGTCGAACGCGGATGTTCCGGCAGCCGTCGACGCTCAAAGGGATGTCGGGGTCTACCTCGACCTAGGGTCGGGAGACGGATCGATTGGCTCGTAAGGAGCGGAGCATGCCCAAGCCAAGAAAGAAGGAACTGCCGCTTCGCTGTAGTCACTGCTCGGTACAAAGCTGCAAAGAAGCGAGCAGTGCCAACAGTCCTGCGTTTTGCCCCACGCGCACCCAAGCCAAAATCCTCGAGAAGGCGTTGGCACAGTACAAATCGGATCCCGCTATTCGAAGGGTGGCCCTGGCGGCCACCCACGTGACGACCCACACCATCAAGAATCGTTGGACTCGTGTCGAGGACACCATCGAATTCGCAAAGAGCTACGGCGCTGGGAAGATCGGGCTCGCCACCTGCGGTGGCCTGCTTTCGGAATCGAACACGCTGGCGAAGCTCCTTGAGACGAAGGGATTCGAGACGGTGTCCATCTCGTGCAAGTGCGGATCGATTCCGAAGGAAGCAATCGACTTGCCGGAAGAGGATCGCAGCCCTCCCGGAAAGTTCGAGGCGCTGTGCAACCCGGTGGCACAGGCAAAGCTTCTCAACCACGCGAAGACGGACATCAACATTCTTCTTGGGCTTTGCGTGGGGCACGACGCGATCTTTCTGCAACAGGCGAAGGCCCCGACGACCGTTCTGGTGGCGAAGGATCGGGTGACGCTGCATAGCCCGGCTGTTCCACTGTATGGACTGAAGTCGTATTACCGCAGACTGTCTGGCCCGTAGACAGTCGACTAGGCGCGGGTGTTGTCGCGGTTTGGCTCAAAACAGACTTGAAGCAGTCTTGTTTCAGGCCGAGGAGCAACACGGTTGCTGCGCTTCTGGTGATTTCCGTGCACTTCTATTCGAATTTCGCAGGTGTTTCACGGAAAATCATAGAATAGCCCGCTGGATCGGTGCTTGCAGTTGCCAGCCCTCGCATCGAGACAGCCGATCTGCCGGCGTCGTTCAGTGACCACCGACGCAAAACATTCGCGGATCGTTGTTGGCTGCTCGATCTCAACGCTCGTACGGAAGGAGCATCCCAATGAAGGTTGGGGTTGACCCGATTTGGTGGACGGTTTCGCTACGCTGCTTTCTTCACTG
>CAZTTW010000876.1:0-2639 GCA_964616265.1 uncultured Myxococcales bacterium
CGTAGTCGAGCGGCATTCCGCGCACCCAGCGGCGGAGTCGTTCTCGACGCCGGTGCGTGGCCGCAATATGTTGCGTCGTCTTGAACAGCCACGTGGTTAGCTGCGCTTCGTGGTGGAATTCGGGCAGTCGTGCATGCGCCACCATCATCACCTCTTGCGCCACGTCCTCTGCGTCGACCAGCGGACCGCCCATGCGAGCGGCCCAGCGCTCGAGGTCGCCGCGACGACGGCGAAAGGCCGCTTCGATGTCGAGCGGCTTCCCATCCGTCGTCTCGTGGACCTGGCCTGAGCCCAAGCTCATAAAACTCCTATCGCGCCCTTCGGTGGGAACCTTTCACGCTCAGCGTTTTTTCTGCTGTAGGCAGCGGCGCGGCCGCCGCGCGTGCGCTACGTCCGCCGCGCGTGAAGTACGCGAGGTGAAGCGTACCAGGGATCGCGACGGGTGGGCTCGCGTCCTAGGATTTCCGGTCCGTGCGCGATGGCGGTCACGTCGTAGGAATTTCCCAAGGCTGCCTGCACGGTCGTTTCGAAGTCCTCGTAGCCCCGATAGGTCTTGTCGTTGCACAGCAGAACCGCGTGCGCGGGCGCTAGCGAGGCGATGCTTTCCAGAAGCTCGGGCCAGAACTTGCGCAAGACACGCTCGTCGCCTCTACCGACACCGAAGGCCGGCGGATCGGCAACGACGACGTCGAAGTGCTCTGCAGTTCCGCGTTCGGCACGGCGGCGCCACCGTCGTAAATAAGCTTGGGCAGTATCCGGGACCACCCGAAAATCAGTTCCGTTCAGCGCGGCGTTACGCCTGCCCCAGCTAAGATAGCCTCGCTCGGGATCCACGTTGAGCACGTCGCGCGCACCGCCGGCCCGCGCTGCGATGCCGAAACCGCAGGCGTAGGAAAAGAGATTGAGGACCAACGCGCCGCTGGCAATCGCCCGCACCCGGTTGCGCGCCGTCCGTCCGTCGAGAAAGATCCCGAAGTCGTGCCTGGGATCGATGCCTATTTCAAACCTCAGCCCGTCTTCGACGGCGACGATTTGCCCCGAAATCGGCCTTCCACCCCAGCGTAGTTGCAACGCGGAGTCGCCTTCCTTGATCCGCCAACGGAGAAGGATGGAGCGGTCTGGGAACGCCGTCTCAAGAGAGTCCATCAGCGATTCGCCCTGGCTGGCGGGATCGTAGCTCGTGCAGACGACCAGTTGTCCAAAGCGGTCGACGACGAGCCCTGGCAGCTCATCCGGCGCACCGGCGACGATCCGCACGCAGGCGTCTTCTGGTTGCAGGAGCTCGCCTCGATACCCGATGGCGACCGACAGAAGGTGCGAAAGGTTCCTAGCCCGCATTATTCATGAGTAGCATCAAAATTGCGCATGGGGCGGGCTAGCGATCGCGTAGGCGGAGGTGGGCTTTGCTCACCGGAGCCAGAGCGCGGGAAGGTTTGGAAACCCTTTGAGGGTTTCCATTAGAAGTGAAAGGACTCTACCCTCGTCCTACCGAGGTTCGATGCTCAGGCGGGGAAGAAAAACGCTTCTTGGAAATCGAGCGGCGAACGCTTTGGCCGCTCGGTCTGCCTCTTGCGTGCGTCCAGAGTTGGCCAGAGCTCGTACGCGTAGCGCCTCGCGCTCCTCGGCCAATCGGCCGCCCGGGAAGCGCCGACCGTGTTCCTCGACCAAGGTCAGCGCTTGGGAGAGGTTTCCGGCGGCATACGCAGCTTGTGCGCGCTGAAGCAGCTTGAGCTCGGCCCCATACGACTCCCGAAGGCTAGCCGCCCGGCCGGCACGCTGGGGGCTGCTGGGAGCGGTGATTTCCGCATCGAGTACCGTTGGTGACGGTGAATCGAGGCGGAAATCGTGGAGCAATGGCTGCTCGGAGGGGCTGGCTTGCGACGGTGGCGGCGCCTTTCGGGGCGCGTGGCCGTAGAGGGCGGCGGCCGTGACACCAGCTCCGAGCACAAACGCCACCGAAGCCGCGATCGCGAGCACCAGGCGGCGCCGACGCGCGAGCGATACTGGCGCCGTCGGTAACGCCGCCGCCGTCATCGCGGCACGAGCGCGCTCTTGCGACCGCACTCGGACGACATCCGGCACTGGCTGGATGGTTCGGCAATTCTCGAGCAGTGCCTGGAACTGGAGGGCCAAGAGAGGATCGCGACGCTTCATTTTGGTGTTCCTCCTCCGCGCAGCCGTTTCCAAACGGCTGCTTCCAGCTCCCTTCGGCCCTTTCGCAGTCTCGCGTGTGCACCAAACCGGGTGATAGACAACGTACGAGCAATGTCGACCACAGGAACTCCGTCGAGCTCGTGCATGATGACGACGGCACGGCGGAGCATGGGCACCGCCTCGAGGGCCGACAACAACAGCGCGGCGGATTCCTTGCTTTGCACCGCGCGTTCCGGACTCGCGGCGCTGTCGGCGGCATCCACGTCGGGATAAGGGATTTCCCGGGCCCGCCGTCGGCGGTGGGCGCAGACGATGCGGTAAGCTACTCCGAAGAGATAGGGACGGAGCGGCCGCTCGGCGTCGATGGTGCTCCAGTTCCGGTGGAGCACCAGAAATACTTCTTGCGCGAGATCCTCGATTTCACCGGGACCTACACCCAGTCGCTGCAAAGTGGCGAAGATGTAATCGAGCTCGCGATCGAATGC
>CAZTTW010000877.1:0-2637 GCA_964616265.1 uncultured Myxococcales bacterium
AGGTGAAGCTCGACCTCGCCGAATTCACCGTGCTGACGCCTTTCCCGCACACCCGTTCGCGCGACGACCTGGTGAAGGCGGGACGCATTCTCACCTCGGACTGGGATCTGTACACCGCCGACAAGGTCGTCTTTCAGCCTCGTCATATGACTCCCGACCGGCTGCTCGAGCTCTATCACTACGCCTGGGACACGTTTTATCGGGAAGAGCCGCAGACCCACAAGATGTACAAGCTCCTGCAGCAGGTGGTGGGCAAAGAGACGGCTGACGGTACCTTCGTTCCTCGCCGGGGCGACCTGGCGAAAGCACGCTTCGGGCGAGCGAGTCGCTGACGCTTCCGGCTGCCGCGCCACCAAGCGTTACGCTCGGCCGCTGTCGATTTCTGTGACGACTTCGCGCTGACGCCCCAAACAGTTCCCTGGGGAGCGAAGGGATGACGCTACCTGGGCGGTCTCTGTGGGAGGTTACCGCTTCGGAACCGCTTCGGTCTCTTGCTCCACTTTCGAGAAGACACCCAGCGGTCCTGGCGTCGGAATGTGCGAAGCATGCGGAAAGGCGGGCGGCGCATGCTGTCCGGACAATTCATGCAAAGGTGGCGGCTGCTGCATCGACGAAGGCGGAAGCCGGACCTGCACTGCCGCCAGCGCAGCTTGCCCAAGAGGAGACGGCACCTGCCGAGCTGGAGCGTGCGTCGGCGATGCCGGATCCTGTGGCGGTTCGGGCGATCGATGCTGCAGCTCGGGCGGCGGTGGGCAGGGCAATGACTACTGCACAGCCACAAGCGTGGTTTGTGCACAGGGCGATGCCGGATTGACCTGCGAAGCGTGCGGAGCCAAGGGACAACACTGCTGCGCCGAACGCCATTGCGACGGTGGTCTCTCTTGTACGGGCGGCGGAAACGACACCACCTGCCGATAGCAGTCGCGTTTAATCCCTAGCCTAAATGGGCGCCTTCGCGAGGGGGCGCCCTTTTCTTTTTGTCAACCGGCGGGCATCAGCTCGACAACGGCAATCGTTCCAGGGCCCACCGAGCAGCGTCGGCGACGATGGGCGACGCATCCGCGCACAGACGTACGATAACGGCTCGCGCGCTGGCGTCCCGCTGGGCTCCCAAGCACAACAGGGCGTTTCGGCGAAAGCCATTGTATTGAGCGCGCGCGACCGCCATGCCCGAGGCTAACGACTTGAATTGCTCTTCGGTCAGCGCCGCCATTTCAGCCGCCGTCAAGGCAGCGAGGGCGCGCGGCTCGAAGCGCCGGTCGCCCACGGGGATTTCGTCGCGGTTCCACGGGCAAACGTTCTGACAAATGTCGCAGCCAAAGACCCGACCCACGAAGCCGCGCCGGACGGGCAACGGAACGGTTCCGCGGTTTTCCACCGAATGGTACGAGAGACATCGTCGGGCATCGACCACGCCGGGCGATGGGAAAGCGTCGGTCGGGCAGGCCGACAGACAACGCTGGCAATCGCCGCACAGAAAAGCGTGCGGCTCGTCGTAGCGGTCGACTGCGTGATCGAGGAACATCACCGAAAGGGTCAGCCACGAACCGAGCTTTGGATGAATGAGCAGGCCGTTCTTGCCTATCCACCCAAGCCCGGCGCGCTCGGCCCAAACCTTCTCCATCGCCATGCCGGTATCCACGCAGGCATAGCTTTGCAGAGCCGGCGCCAGGGCAACGAGCTGCCGCCGCAGAGCCCGCATACGGTCGCGGTGCGCGTAATGATAGTCGCGGCCCCTGGCGTAGCTGGCTATCCGGGAACGTTCGTGCGCCGGACGGCGGTAAGAAATGGCCAGCGCCACGACCGTCCGCACGCTCGGCAAGACCAGCGACGGATCCAGTCGCGCATCAGAGCAGCGCTGCATCCATTCCATGTCGGCCGAATAGCCCAACGCCAGCCACCTCTGTAGCGGTTGCGCGTCGATGGCCAACGGCCAAGCGAAACCCGCCAGGGTGAAGCGACACGATAGAGCCGCCGCACGAACGGCGTCGGCGGACAGAATCCGGGGCTCACGCGAGTCTGCATCGGTCACCGCCCGAAAGCATAGGCAACGACTTCGTGCCTGCCAGTCTAGTCGACGAAGAATCGCTCGAACGTTTGCCACTGCTCGGAATGGGCCTTCACCATCGCCTGCAGTCGATCGAGGTAGTGAGCCGCTGCGCGCTCCATGGCCGATTGTCGCTCACCGCGATTGGCGGCCGCGAGCGCTAGCGGCGGTTCACTGATGAATCGATAGTGGCGCACGCCGAGTCGCACCGCGAACACGACGAGCAGCGGTGCGCCGCTCGACAGAGCCAAGGCAAACGGTGCCGCAGGCACGCCGACCCAGCGGCCCAAGAACGGCATGCGCAGCACCCGCGCGTCTCCGAATGCGCGATCGGCGGCCAACGAGACAATGCCGCCTTCGCGCAACACCTTCAGCGCTTCCAGAATGTCGAAGGCTTGGCCCTGCCCTTCCGGCACCGTAACCACGTCCAGACCGACGCCGCGTAGGTCGCGATCCACGCCAGCACGTGCGCCGCCTTGGGCTTGCCCGCCCATCACCAGTGTCACGCCCTCGTGGCGACGGGCCAGCAGGCGCGCGCCGATTTCCCAGCGTCCGAAGTGCGACATGACCACAATGACGCCGCGGCCGCC